>QNYI01000009.1 GCA_003978805.1 Desulfurobacterium sp. | reverse complement strand
ATAGATAAGGAGAAAATTTTCGTAAACCTCAACAGTTACGGTAACACAAGTGCCGCCTCCATCCCGATAGCCCTTGATGAAGCCGTTAAGGAAGGTAGAATTAGGGAGGGAAGCGTTGTTCTTCTCATAGGTTTTGGAGGAGGCTTTACTTGGGGGTCTTGCGTTCTGAGGTTTTAAAATCTGGTGGAGGCTGAAGGATGCTCAGGACAAGGATCTGTGACATACTGAGGATTGAATATCCCATCTTACAGGGGGGAATGGCTTGGATTGCGGACGCTGAGCTTGCGGCTGCCGTTTCAAACGCCGGAGGTCTCGGAATCATTGCCGGCGGGAGTAGGAGCGCAGAGGAGCTGAGGGAAGAGATAAGGAAGTGTAAGGAGCTTACAGATAAGCCCTTTGGCGTTAACGTTATGCTGATGATGCCTAACGCCGAGGAGATAATAAAGGTCTGTCTTGAAGAAGAAGTTCCGGTCGTAACTACCGGAGCCGGAAACCCCGGGAAGTACATCCCGGCCTTTAAGGAAAAGGGAATAAAAGTTATCCCTGTTGTCGCCAGCGATGCCCTTGCAAAACGTATGGAGAGGATAGGTTGCGATGCCGTTATTGCTGAGGGAATGGAGGCTGGAGGCCACATAGGTAAGCTGACGACGATGGTTCTCATTCCTTCAATAGTTAGAGCTGTAAACATACCGGTTATTGCTGCCGGCGGTATTGCCCTCGGCGAGCAGGCCGCAGCTGCCTTCGCCCTCGGAGCAGAAGGTATTCAGGTGGGAACCCGTTTCCTCGCTGCTAAGGAGTGTAACGTTCACCCTAACTACAAGAAGAAGATCTTAAAGGCTCGCTTCAATCAGGTTACGGTTACCGGCATAACTACCGGCCACCCCGTTAGGCTCATTGAGAATAAGCTGACTAAGAAGTTCGCAGAGCTTGAGTTTTCCGGTGCGTCAAAGGAGGAGCTTGAAGAGCTCGGTAGGGGAAGGCTCCGCCTTGCCGCCGAGAAAGGTGATGTAGAGTGGGGTTCTGTCATGGCCGGACAGGTTGTAGGCTACGTCAACAGGGAGGAGACTGCGGAGGAGATTATCAAGGACATTATGGAGGGGGCTAAGAGGACTTTAAAGGAGCTCTGCGGTCGCTTCTTCGGGAGTGAATAACGGTAAGGGAGAGGTTAAAGCTGTGAAAGTAGTTGAAGGCAAACTAAAGGCTGATGGAATAAAGTTTGCAATAGCTGTAAGCAGGTTTAACTCCTTTATAACCGAGAGGCTCTTAGAGGGGGCTATTGACTGTATCCTTCGCCACGGCGGTAAGGAGGAGGATATAACCGTTTTCAAGGTTCCCGGCTCCTTTGAACTTCCCTTAGTGGCCAAGAAGCTGGCAAAGAAGGACTTTGACGCCGTCATTGCCCTTGGAGCCGTCATAAGGGGTGAGACTCCCCACTTTGACTACGTTGCCGCAGAAGTGAGTAAGGGCATCGCTAACGTATCCCTTGAAACGGAAAAGCCGGTAGTGTTCGGCGTTCTCACAACCGATACTGTTGAACAGGCAATAGACAGGGCAGGAACAAAGGCCGGAAACAAAGGGTGGGAGGCTGCTTTAGCGGCGATAGAGATGGTCAATCTCTTGAGGGAGATGGAATGACAAACAGGGAGAAGAAGGAGGCAAGGGAGCACGCCTGTTTAATGATGTACCAGTATGACGTTGGGAACTTTTCGCCCGATGAGGTTGTCTCCAATTACTGGGAAGAAAGGAGTGCCTCCCCTCAGGTGAAGCAGATGGCGGAGCTCCTTTTTAAAAGGACGCTGGAAAACTTGAAAAAGGTTGATATGGAAATCTCAAGGTACTTAAAGAAAGGTTGGGTAGTTTCCCGTCTTCTCCCTATGGACAGGTCTATACTGAGGGTTGCTACTTACGAGATACTGAACGAGAACTTCTCCCCTCCTGAGGCGGTTATCAACGATGCGGTAGACATTGCAAAGGTTTACGGAGAAGACGTTAAGTCCCCCAAGTTCGTAAACGCTATCCTTGACAGGGTTAAATCGGAGTCCGGTAAGTGAAGAAGAGGCTCGGTCTTCTCGCCGGTAAAGGTTCTCTCCCTTTAGAGTTCTTAAAGTCTGCAGAGGCAGAAGGCTACGAGACTGTAACCTTTGCCCTTGAGGGAATTACCGACAGGGAAGTTGAAGACCTTTCGGGGAAGGTTTTCTGGATAAAGCCGTTTAAACTCGGGACTTTCCTTAAACTTTTGAAAAGGGAAAAACTTCCCCAGATTGCCATCCTCGGCAAAGTTGAGCACAGGGTAGCTCTCTCTTTTTCCGGTTTTGACTTAAAAGCGATTACTTTTATCCTCTCCTTAAAGGACAGGAGGCCTGAAACCATAATAAAAGGCATAATTTCTGAAATAGAGAAGGCAGGAACTTCTGTGGTTGACCCGACGCCTTTCCTCTCTCACCTCCTCACAGAGCCGGGGGTAATGGCTGGCAAGCTTACCTTTTACGTGCAAAAGGACGTTGAGCTTGGTATGAAAGTGGCTAAGGAGCTTGCATCCCTTGACGTTGGCCAGACGGTTGTCGTTAAAGATGGAACGGTTGTTGCAGTTGAGGGGATAGAGGGAACTGATGAGTGTATAAAGAGGGGAGCTTCCTTAGCCGGTAAGGGCTTTACGGTCTGTAAAGCTGCTAGGAAGTCCCAAGATATGAGAGTAGACGTTCCTACCTTAGGGATAGATACCGTTAAGCTTGTGGCCTCCTTAGGCGGGAAGACCATCGCCTTTGAGTCCAGAAAGACCTTTCTCCTTGATAGAGAGCAGGTCGTTAAGTTTGCAGAAGAAAGAGGTATAAACATCGTTTCAGTGTAGGTTCAGGAGTGGACAGTGAAGGCTGTAGTTATCGGTATGGGAAAAAGTGGGACTGCTGCAGCTTCCCTTTTAAAGAGGAAGGGGTATGAAGTTGTCCCTTACGACGATAGGAAACCCATTCCCTTGCCGGAGAAGCCTTCCTTGGTCGTAAAGTCACCGGGAGTTCCCCCTCACCATCCCGTTGTTCAGAAGTTTAAAAGGGCAGGTGTCCCCGTTATAGGTGAAGTGGAGCTTGCCTACCGCTTCTGCCGGGGAAGGATAGTTGCCGTCACAGGTACCAACGGTAAGAGCACGACAACAGCCCTCATCCACCACGTTCTCCTTACGGGAGGTTACAGAGCCTTTATTGGAGGAAACTTCGGTATACCCTTTTCCTCCTTTGCCGAAGAGACGGAAGAAGGGTCTATAACAGTCCTTGAACTCTCATCCTTTCAGATAGAAGACCTTGTAGATTTTAGGTGTGAAGTTTCCGTAGTTCTTAACGTTACCCCTGACCACCTTAACAGGTACCCATCTTTTTCGGACTACGCTTCGGCTAAGCTGGAGCTCCTTCAAAGGTCTAAACTCTGCGTCCTTAACCTTGACGACCCCCTCCTTAGGGGGAAGGGAGGAGGTAGAGCCCTCTTTTTCAGCAGGAAAGGGAAGGCTGATGCCTTCTTAGATGGTGATAGAATAGTCTGCGGAGGTTTCATCCTCCCTTTAAGGGAGCTCCCCTTAAAAGGCGTTCACAACGCCGAGAACTATATGGCCTCCCTCTTGGTTCTTAAGAGGCTCGGAGTTCCCGATGACGTCATAGTGCAGGGTTTTAAGACCTTTACAGGACTTCCCCACAGGACGGAGTTTGTAGCCACAGTTAACGGAATTACTTTTATAAACGACTCTAAGTCAACCAACGTGGATTCCCTGAGGAAAGCCCTTGAAAGCTTTAACCGGATTGTTCTCATCGCCGGCGGTAGCGATAAGGGGCTGGACTTTTCTCCTTTAAGGTCTCTTGTGAAGGATAGAGTTAAAGCTATCGTTGCCATAGGGGAGACAGCTTCGCTCTTTAAATCCACCTTTGGAGACCTTGTAGAAGTTGTGATAGAGAAGGATATCTACTCGGCCACGAGAAGAGCTTACGCTTTGGCCGAAAAGGGGGACGTTGTTCTCCTTTCTCCGGGGTGTGCAAGCTTTGATATGTTTAAGAGCTTTGAGGAGAGGGGAGAGAGGTTTAAGGAGGCCGTAGCGCTTTTGGAGGAGACCTTTGCGGGAAGCTAAGAAGTACTCTGCTTTTCTCATATTCGTGATAGCGTTACTCCTTTCTGTAAGCGGGATAATCTTTGTGTATACCGGCAGCTACTTTTACTGCCTGAAGCACGGAATCGTTCCCTATTCATTTGCTCTGAAACAGGCCGTTGCCCTCTTTCTGGGGGTAGTGATAGCCCTCGGAATCTATAAGTTCTTTGACTACAGGGACCTTGCAGTTAATAAGCGCTACCTTTGGGGACTCTACGTTGTGGCCAACCTCCTCCTTATTGCTGTTCTGCTCTTTGGGAGGGAGGTTAACAACTCAAAGAGCTGGATATTCATTGCCGGTTTCTCCGTCCAACCTGCAGAGGTTGCCAAGGTTCTGGTAATCCTCTTTGTCTCTGCTTATTTAAAGTACAAGTGGTATGAGATACAGTCGGACGTCAGAGTCTTCATCGGTTTTATAGGCCTCTCTTTTACACCTGTTCTCTTGATTCTCTTGGAGAAGGATCTTGGCTCTGCTATGATCCTGTCAATAGTTATATTCGCGGTTCTCTTCATTACCGGGCTAAACTTTCGCTACATCCTTTACCCGATGTTGCTGGGAGCTCTTGTATTTGTAGTAGCAGTAGTTACAGCTCCCTACCGCCTTGCACGGATAAAGATCCTCTTAGACCCTGCAGGTTACTTTCACACCTCCGGCAAGTATAGTAGCTACCAGCTCGTTCAGGCCTTTGTGGCCTTTGCTAAGGGTGGACTGACCGGAATGGGAATAGGTCAAGGAGCCCAGTCAAAGTTCCTCTTCCTTACTTTCTCTTTCAGCGATTTTATGTACGCCCACATTGCCGAGGAGACGGGAGCTCTTGGTGCGTTTTTAGTTCTCCTTGCCTTCTTCCTGATACTCTACTTAGGGCTATCCATTGCCGACAGAACCGATGAAAAAGTAGGGAAATTTATGGCCTTGGGCTTGACCCTCTACATTTTCCTCCAAGGGATGGTTCACATGGGCGTAAACCTCGGGCTCGTTCCCACAACGGGAATCACTCTCCCCTTCATGAGTATGGGGGGGACTTCGCTTATTTCTATGTTCATAGCCGTCGGCATCTTAATGAACATTGCGAGGTTCCTCCCTGAGGAGAGTAGGACGAACATAAGGCTCTTGGGGAAGGGGAAGTTCGCGTGAAGATTATCGTTGCCGGCGGTGGAACGGGGGGACACCTTTTCCCCTGTTTGGCCGTAGCCGAAAGGCTTACCGACTTAGGTCATGAAGTCCTTTTTGTAGGTTCTTCTTTTGGAATTGAAAGTAAGAAGAGGGAGCTCCTCCCTTCCCGCTCCGTTTTTATCGGTTCTAAGGGGGTAAGGGGTAAAGGTTTAAAGACGTTCTTAAACAGTTTTTCCCTTTTAAAGAGCACTTTTCAGTCGTTTTCTGTCATTTCATCGTTTAAGCCGGATAGAGTTGTCCTCTTTGGAGGTTACGTCTCATTTCCTTTAGGAATAGCTTCTGCCCTTAAAGGAGTTCCCCTTATACTTCAGGAGCAGAACTCGCTTCCCGGTAAAACGAACCTTATCCTCTCCCGCTTTGCAGAAAAAGTTCTCGTAGGCTATAGGGGCTGTTCCCGTTTCTTTGGCGCTAAGGCCGTTTTTACCGGGAATCCCCTTAGAAAGGAAGTAGTTGCTGCCTTAAATGGTGGAGAACGCCTTAGAAGGGAAGTCCTAAGGAGACTTTCCCTCTCTGAAAAGAAAAAGACCCTTCTCGTTATCGGGGGTAGTCAGGGAGCTCTTTGGATAAACGAGGCAATGAAGAGGGTGGCTCCTAAGCTTTTGCCCTTTAAGGAGAGGTTACAGGTTGTTCACGTTGCAGGTGAGGGGAAGGCTGGAGGTTTAGAAGAGGCCTACAAGAGGGTCGGAGTAGAGTGTAGAGTCTTTGATTTCTACCCGAAAGTTTGGGAGCTCTACTTAATTGCTGACGCAGCCGTTTCCCGGGCGGGAGCCCTTGCAGTTTCCGAGATTTCCCTTTTCGGTATACCCACTCTTTTTATTCCCTTCCCCTATGCCGTAGATGACCACCAGTTCCTAAACGTTAAAGAGCTCCACGAGGCGGGCGGTTGTATCCTGAGGAGGCAGGAGGAACTTACGCCTATGGAGATGCTTAAAATCCTTGAGCTCTTGCTCTTTGATATAATCAAGGCCAAGGAAATCTCAGAGAAGATGAAGGAGTTTGCCGTTCCCGACTCCACAGAGAGGGTGGTAAGAGAGATTATCAATGAGTAGTGTAAAGAGGGCTGTAGAGGCAGCGGTTTTCCTCTCTCAAGAGCCTGTTTCCGAAAAGGTTCTTTCAGAAAGGCTTGGCTTTGACATTGAGGAGGTAAAAAAGTCCCTTGAGGAGCTCTTAAAGGAGTACTCGGGTAGGGGAATCGTTCTTAAGAAAGTTGCCGGTGGTTACCGTTTCTTCACGGCTCCTGACCTGTCTGACACTCTTCGCTCTTTTGTGGAGGATAGACCTGTAAAGCTTTCCCGCCACCTTTTGGAGGTTCTTGCTATAATTGCCTACCACCAGCCTATTACAAAGAAGGACATTGCAAGGATTAGGGGTCAGAACCCCGACGGCGCAATAAAGTCCCTCCTTGAAAAGGGTCTGATAGAAGTTGCCGGCAGGGCTAATACTCCCGGAAGGCCGAAGCTCTATAGGACTACAGATGCGTTCCTCTACCACTTTGGACTAAATTCAATAAAGGAGCTCCCAGAAATCTCCTTAGAGGAAGACCTTAATGAACAGAGTTGATGAGGCCATAGATATCCTCTACGAGGATGAGGAATTGGCCTTCTGTTGCGATGAGATTTTACCCGCCGTTGAGAAAAGGCTTAGAGCTCTGGATAAGGTTTTGCCTGCAGGCGTCGGGGCGGACTTTTTTGTTGAGTTAGTTGATAAAATAAGGAAAGAGTTACTTAAAAATGGAATACCGGAGGAGAAGATGGGCGTTGTTACCGTGACTTATGAGCTGGGATCCCTTGGTCTTGACGTTGCGAGGAAAGTAGCGGAGAAGCTCGGCTACAGGCTGGTCTTTTCTGAAATTCTTCAGGAGGTAGCTAAGAGGCTTGAAGTTCCTCAGTGGGAGATAGAGGACTTTAACGAGTTTAAGTACGTATCCTCCAAGCTTTCAATATTTGACCTTTTCCAGATTGACAGAAGTTTTATAGACTTTGGAGCTCTCTTTGGAGAGAAGAGGAGAGATATAACCTTTGAGGAGTTTAGGGAAGCCCTCACAAAGGCAGTTACCTCTTTTGCCGTTTCAAATAACGTTGTTATTGTAGGTCACGCTTCTGCCTGCATTCTTAAGGAGTACCCCGGTACTCTCCACGTTAAGGTGGAAGCTCCCTTTGAGGACAGGATAAAGGTTTACTCTGAGAAGACCGGTGTTTCCCTCTCTGAAGCTGAGAGACAGCTTAAGAAGATAGACGAGAAGGAGAGGGAGTTTTACAGGGATCTCTGTGACGCCGATATAAGCGATATATCTCTCTTCCACCTTAAACTCAACACCTCTAAGCTTTCCGTTGACAACGCAGTAGAGCTTACACTTAAAGCTTTTGAGCTTGTTGGAGCTTCTGATAATGCTACTTTAAATAATCTATGGAAGAATGAGAAGGATGGAATTTATAACATAATTGAGCTTCATTCGACTATAAATGAAATAAACAAGAATGGTTCTTTTGCTGAAAATCAAGATGAGATGATTAAGGGTTATCTTCCAGCTTCTTATAAGAAAAGCTCAAATACAGATAAGTTTGATTATTCTCTTGATAAGCAATTAAAGGCGGAAGGGTATAGAAGAGTATCAAGTGTCTTTAATACAAAAGATGGAAAGCAAGCAATCTATACTAGAAGATTTGCAAGAGAGCAAGACTTGATTTCATCACCATTGTTAAAGAAATCAATAGGCTCTTTTGGTTCAGTGCTTGATGAAGTTGGAATAAGCGGAGTTAGG
>QNYI01000042.1 GCA_003978805.1 Desulfurobacterium sp. | reverse complement strand
ACTCAAAAACAGTATCGGTATTAACTAATACTTGCTACTTCTTAGCAGGCTCTCAAGGTATTGAGCTATTTTATGATGTCCTTCTTTACGTGCCAGTTCTATAGCTCGCCTATCTACTCTCGCACCCTGTGAAATCAGGAACTTAACTCTTTCTAAATCCCCCTTAGAAGCAGCCATATCCAGCGGAGTATTCCCTTTTTTGTCTCTAACTGTTAGGTCTGCTCCTCTGGATATAAGGTATTTAATTGTTTCTCTGAAGCCCTCTAAGTTTTTCTGTCCACCCTCCTCCGACGATTTTTTAGTATGCCACTCTTTCACAGCATGGTGAAGTGGCGTTTGTCCTTCATTGTCCCGAATGAAAGTATCTCACTAAATTAAAAAAAAGAAGTTTAGAACAACCATTGCACAAAATTCCTGCAAATTGGATACGAAAAAGGACAGATATAAGTTAGGATAGGGTGCTTTATGAAAACCAGAATCTGCTACGTTTTAATAGAAAATTGGAGGCGGCGGGCGGAATCGAACCGCCGAATAAGGGATTTGCAGTCCCCTGCCTTACCACTTGGCTACGCCGCCGTTAATGGAGCGGGCGACGGGACTTGAACCCGCGACCTAAGCCTTGGCAAGGCTTCGCTCTACCTACTGAGCTACGCCCGCTCTCTGTGGTGCGGGAGGTGGGAGTCGAACCCACACGCCCAGAGGGCACTGGATCCTAAGTCCAGCGCGTCTGCCAGTTCCGCCACTCCCGCATGGCGGAATGTGGGGTGGGAGACGGGACTTGAACCCGCGACCGCCGGGGCCACAACCCGGCGCTCCACCAACTGAGCTACTCCCACCATAATAAAATGGCTGGGGCGGCAGGATTCGAACCTGCGAATGGCGGATCCAAAGTCCGCTGCCTTACCGCTTGGCTACGCCCCAGCTCTACACTGCAGAGAGAAATTTAAACCACCAATCCTCTTTTTTCAAGGGGGTAGTGTCAGGTTTTTCACCTTTTATGATGGAAAATACACAAGAACCGCTCCCGCTCATTAAAGGTTTTAACCCCATTTCTTTAAGTTTCTCCTTGACCTTGAGAACTTCCTTAACGCAAGGGGATTCTGACTTTTCAAGGTCGTTTTCCATGTTATCCACGAGCTCTTTGAAGTTTTCGTTTATGAGGGGGGATATTATGAGCCTTTCCGCATCTTCAACGGCAACCTCCCTTTTAATTGGGGGAAGGCTCTGGTACACCTCCGCCGTTGAACAGGGAAAGCCGGGGAAAACTAAGAGGATCTTAAAGCTGGCAGGATTGTAAAACCTTAACTTCTCTCCTCTACCGTAGGCTACGGCAAGTCCACCCCGTAAGAAGAACGGGACGTCACTTCCCAACTCCGCCGCCAACTCGTAGAGCTCCCCCTCACTTAAGGGGTTACCATATATCGTATTCAAACCCTTTAACGTTGCCGCTGCGTTGGAGCTCCCGCCTCCGAGTCCCGCACCAACAGGTATTCTCTTTAGGAGCTTTATGCTTACCTTAGGGTTTATTCCCGTTTTCTCTTTAAAGAGCCTGCAAGCCTTTATTATGAGGTTCCCTTTATCTAAGGGAAGTGAGCTGTTCCCTCTAATGTCTAAAACTAACCTGTCTGACGGGAGAAAAGAGAGAACGTCAAAGAGGTTAACGGTGTGCATGACAGTTACGAGCTCGTGGTAACCGTCCGGACGCTTTCCTTTAATCCAGAGAGAAAGGTTAACCTTAGCCGGTGAGGGCAGTATCAACCTCATAGTAGGTTGGATTATACTTCAAATTTGAAAATCCTCATTTTAAGGAGAGATACTTGAAGGATGTTGTCTTCTTCCTTCACAGGGTTTATCCAGACAGAAGTAAAAGGGATGACGTAGATATAGCTACTTTCCAGAGAGCTCTTAGTCTCATAAAGAGCCGTTTTAAGTTGGTTCCTCTTCAGGCGATTTTTGAGGAAAGGGATAAAAGTCGCAGGGCAGCAATTACTTTTGACGACGGTTACGCAGATAACTTTGTCTACGCCTACCCTCTTTTAAGAAAGCTCGGGGTTCCGGCTCACATTTTTATCACCTCCGGAAGGATAAGAGAGGAAGGCGTAAGGAGAACTCTCTTTGATTACTGGGAGGGAAAGGTCTCCTTTAAGGAGCTCTTTTCTCCAAAGTCAATGTACGATTCTCACGTTGAGTTCGTAAAGAAGGGAAGTTCGGAGGAGTTCTTAAGCTGGGAAGAACTTGACATGATGAGGGATATCTTCTCCTTCGGAGCTCACGGTAAGTACCACTTCTCCTTTCCGGTATCCGCCGAGATAGAGGACTTCTACGACGGCAGGAATTTCCGCTGGACGATGCTCCTTTACTCACGAGAACCTTTTATCGGCCTTCCCATCTTTAAAACGAAAAGTGAACTAAGTGGCAGGAAGTTTTTCCCAAACCCTGAACTACTTTCTTTCTGTAGGGACTTTAAAAAGGAAGGAAACTGGAAGGAGAACCTAAGGAAAGAGATAGAGAGGAGGTTTAAAGCCTTCGGGAAGTTTGAAAAGGAAGAAACGGCAAGGAAGAGAATAGAGAGGGAGCTCTTAGACAGTAAAAGGGAGATAGAGGAAAAACTCGGAGTAAGAGTTAACAGCTTCGCTTGGCCTTTTGGACAGTATACAGAGTTCAGCAAGGAGGTTGCTGCAGGAATTTACGATTACGTATTTACCATAAAAAAGGGAGTTATTACCCCTAAGTCAGACCGAAAGGAACTCCCGAGGGTATCCCTCGGGAAAGACATCTTTACCGTTATTGGAAGGCTCATCTCCTTTTCAACGAACGTGGGGTTTTCCGTCTACAAACTCTTTAAAAAGGGGAAGGTTCTTTGAAGCTCTCCGTCGGAATTCTAACCTTTAACTCAGAGAGGAAAATCGGGGAAGTTCTAAGGAGCGTTAAAGACATCGCAGACGAGGTAGTTATCCTTGATTCCGGTTCAAAGGACAGAACCCTTGAAATGGCGGAAAGTTTTGGAGCTCGCATTTTCTTCAGGAAGTTTGACAACTTCGTAAACCAGAAAAACCACCTCCTTTCACTGTGCCGTGGAGAGTGGGTTCTCTTTATAGATGACGACGAGGTTGTTAGTAAAGAGCTTGCGAGCGAAATCTTGAAGGTAAAGGAAATTAATCCCCCTATCGCCGGTTACTACGTAAACGTCTTAACCAACTACCTCGGCAGGTGGATAAGGCACGCGTGGTATCCCGACTGGCACTTGAGGCTTGCAAGAAGGGAAAAGTGTCGCTGGGAAGGGGAAGGCGTCCACGAAAGGCTTGTAGTGAACGGGGAAACCGGTTACCTGAAGGGAGACCTCCTTCACTACTCCTACCCTTCCGTATCCTACCACCTCAAGAAAATAGACCTTTACACTTCCCTTTACGCTGAAGGCGCTTTCAAAAGGGGAAAGAGGTTCTCACTTTTAAAGCTCCTATCTTCTCCCATCGGAGCCTTCTTGAGACGCTACGTCCTAAAAAAAGGCTTCCTTGACGGTTTTGAAGGGTTCGTTTTAAGCGTCATGGCCTCTTACTACACGTTCCTCAAGTACTTAAAGCTCTGGGAAATGGAGAAAAATGAGGAAGCTCGTCGTCCTTGATGAGAGGTGGGACAGCGCCCTTACAGACCTCGGGGTAAAAATCGCCTCTGTCCTTAAAGGGGAGGTAGCCTGTGCCGTCTTAAAGGACTCTCCCGCCGAGAAGAAATGTAAGGAGAGAGGAATTAAAACTTTTTACATTAAAGACCCCCGCAAAGGGTTACCCTTAGCTCCTTTCTTTTCGCTAAAAAGAGTTCTTGAAACCTTTAGGCCCCGGGTAGTTCTTACAGTTCGCGGTGATGAGATGCTCTTTTCTGCTCTCTTAAAGAAACGTTTTCTCTTTAGGCTCTACAGGCTACACGGTGAAGCAAAGGGTGTAAAGGACTCTCTTCCCAACAGGCTCTTACACGAACGGTTCGTTGACGGCGTAATACTTTCCTCCTTAAAGCTGGTTAACCCGGTAGTGAGAAAGCTTCCGAAGCTGTTCGTTCGCGGGGCAGTTGATACAAGGGTTTTCCGCTTCTCCGAAGAGGGAAGGAAAAAAGTTAGAAGGGAGTTAAAGGTCGGGGACGAGCTCCTCTTCGGGGTTGTAGGAAGGCTTGACCCTGTAAAAGGACACGAAGTTTTTCTGAAGGCTCTGTCCCTCTTAAAGAGAAAAGGACTAAAGTTTAAGGCCGTCATCGTCGGTGAGGAGAAAAACGTAAAGCTGGGAAAGCTCTTAGAACTTTCCCGAGAGCTCTCCTTAAGTAAAGAGGTTACTTTCATCCCTGAACGGCGAGAGGATATAGCCGATATTATGTCGGCCGTTGACGTGGGAGTTGTCCCTTCTGTAGGTTCAGAAATGATAGCAAGGGTTCCCTTGGAGTTTATGGCCTGCAGGAGGCCAGTTGTCGTAAGCAACGTAGGTGTTCTACCTGAAATTGTCAGAGAAGACTTTGGCCTCGTTGTTTCCCCTACTCCCCCATCCCTTGCCGAAGGTTTAGAGACTATCTTTAAGAAGGATTTAAACAGGATGGGCTCTTTGGCCGAGGAGGAAGTCCGTGAAAAGTACTCCCTTGATTCTCTTAGGAGCTCTGTTAACAGCTTTATCCTTTAGCTGTAGGACGACGTCCTCCGACTATACCATTACTTACCCCGCAGGCTTGATAGCCGACCATCCCAAGGAGTTCGTGGGGTGTTACGTAAAGCTCATCGGGGAGCTCTCCTTTAAAAGGCCAAGGGATCAGTTCCCTCCTTTCTCCCTTAGTGACCCTGTCCTCTGCGACAGTTCAGGTTGCGTTTACGTTCACGACGACACAGAGAACTTAGAGCCTTTCATCGGCAAAAAGGTTAAAATCTTGGGCTACGGAAGGGTCACCCAGTTTAACTTCCCTTACGTTGAAGTCATAAAGATTGAGGAATTAGCGGGGAAGGAGTAATTGTTCGTAGAAGTTGCCCTTGACGTCCCTCTTGACACAACCTTTTACTACAGAGTTCCTTCGGTTCTATCCTACCCCCCAGAAGTCGGCAAGAGGGTGATTGTTCCCTTCGGTAAAGGAGACCTCCTCAGAACGGGAATAATCGTAAGTATTAAAGAGGAAGCCGATTTCCCTGAGGAGAAAATAAAAGAGCTCTTTGACGTTCCCGATGACTTTCCCCTCTTCCCTCCTTCCTGCTTGGAACTCTGCAGGTTTATCTCTGAGTACTACTGTGGATACTTAGGAGAGACCCTCTTCTCTTTCCTACCGGGGGGCTTCGTAGTAACCGAGTCCCTTTTCGTAAAACTCTCAGATACCATCCCTCCGGTAAAGCTCACCGAAAGCGAGAAGAAGATACTGGAGGTTCTCAGGAGCTCCTCCGGAAGGTTAAAGGTCTCCACTTTAAGGAGGAGGGTAAAACTGTCATCTTTCTACCAAGTTCTGAGGAACCTCGTTTCTAAGTCCGTTGTTGTAAGGGAGGAACAGATAAAGAGAGACACAGTTCCCCGGGAAAGATTTGCAGTTTTTGTAAAAGAAGGAGAAGTGAAAGGGAAAAAGTCAAGGGAGCTCCTTCGTTACCTTAAAGAGAAAGGGAAAGAGAGCGTTAATACCCTTAAGTCCTTAGGCTTTAGCCTGCAGGTAATAAACGGGTTAGTCAGGAAAGGTTTACTGGAAATTGTTGAAGAAAAAGTTACCCTCAAGAACAGACCTTGGGAGCTCGTGGATGAAAGACAGGTTCAGTTGACGCCCTCGCAGGAGAGGGCTTTTAAAGAGCTTGTAAGCGCAAGAAAGGGTAAGTTCCTACTTTACGGTGTTACCGGCTCGGGAAAAATGGAAGTTTACTTAAAGGTAGCCCGAGAGGTAGTAAAGAGGGGGAAATCTGTTCTGATACTCGTCCCTGAACTCCTGCTCACTCCGGAGCTCCGCGCCCGGGTTGAAAGTTACTTCGGAAAGGAGATAGGAATCTACCACGGAAAACTCACCCAGAGGGAGAAAACTTCCGCTTGGCTTAAGGCCTTAAGAGGAGAAGTAAAGGTCTTCATAGGAACCCGCGGAGCCGTCATGCTTCCCCTAAGGGACTTAGGCCTCATTATCGTTGATGAAGAACAGGACGCCTCATACAAAGAACAGCAGAGACCATACTACCATGCCCGAGAAGTTGCCCTAAAAAGAGGGGAGATTGAAGGGTTTCCCGTCCTCCTCGTCTCTGCAACTCCGTCTGTAGAGACTTACTATAGGAGCCAAGTGGGAGAGATCAAACGCCTTGAACTTAAAGAGAGGGTAACGACCGTTCCCCTCCCCTACATTAAACTCGTCAACCTTCAAGAAACAGATAGGGTAGGTATCTTCTCAAGGAAACTGCTCAGGGCCCTTGAAAATACGGTAAAGAAGGGAGAGCAGGTTCTTCTCTTTATAAACAGGAGGGGGTTCTTTGCAAAAACCTTCTGCTTAAACTGTGGATACGTTGCAGAGTGTAGCGAGTGCTCCGTTCCCCTCGTTTACCACAGGAGTGAAAGAAAGCTCATATGCCACGTCTGCGGAAAACGTTACGACCCCATTTACCGCTGTCCCGAGTGTAAGAAAAGACTGGAGTTCTCGGGTTACGGGACGGAGAGAGTAGAAGAGGAGTTGAAAATCCTCTTCCCCAGCTTTAGGGTTGTTCGCTTAGACCAAGATACTGTCAAGGATCCACAGGTTGGAGCACGTATCATAAAGGATATAAAAGAGGGTAAGTACGACGTAATCGTTGGAACCCAGATAGCTATCAAGGGACACAACTTTCCCAATTTAACATTGGTAGGAGTTCTCCTTGCAGACTTCCTCGGGGGAGCTCCCGACTACATGACCTCTGAAAGGATCTTCCAGCAGATCGTCCACGCCACAGGAAGGGCTGGACGCTTTAAACCGGGAGCAGCAATCGTTCAAGCCTTTAAGCCAGAGCTCCCAGCCATAAAGTTCGCCGTGAACTACCAGTTTGAAGACTTTTACCGCGAAGAGTTGATAGCGAGGGAGCTCCTTGACTACCCGCCTTTTACAAAAACCGTCCTCTTAGAGTTCCAACTGGAAAAGATAGGAAAGCTTAAGGAACTTAAAAGCAAGTTTGACTCAGTTAAAAAAGAGCTCTCGGCCTACTTCTCAACCTCTGAACTCACTCCCGCCCCAGTTCCGAAGGTTTCCGGACGCTACAGGTTTACCTCCTTCCTTAGAGCGAACTCAGAAGAAAAACTAATAAAAGGGATTGCGCTGATAAAGGAAAAGTTCCCGTCAGTTTTCAGGGGTGTTAGGTATAAAATAGAGGTAGAGCCGATACGGATAATCTGAGGGGGTTGCGCGATGAAAAAGTGGCTATCCTTACCGCTGGTCATCCTTGCCCTTTCTGCCTGTGCAACAACGGCGGTAGAGGAAAAGAGCTCTACGGAAGTTCAGGCACAAGTTCAAACGGTCAAACCGGAACTCATCCTCGGAGAGGAGGTACCCGTATACCCGGGATTTAAATTCGTTCCGGCAAAAAGCTTCACCTACGAGTCCGGGAACATAAAAGTGGGAAGGTTACTTTTCAGAGGGAGAGCTCCCATTAAAGAGGTCGTAAACTACTACAAAGAAATCCTTCCACAGCAAGGGTGGGAACCTGTAGCAATCAGCGTTTACGGAAATCAAGCGACCCTTACCTACGTCATGCCAGATAAAACCTTACAAATTCAGGCAACAAAAGGATTTACAGAAACAACCATCATCATCCAAATTGGCCCCCGGGGAGAGTTGACAACCCCAAAAGACTAACTAATTTATTAATCCTGCACCGTGAGCGGGCGTAGCTCAGTAGGTAGAGCGAAGCCTTGCCAAGGCTTAGGTCGCGGGTTCAAGTCCCGTCGCCCGCTCCATTTTAGCCTAAAAAGAGCTTGACACCAAAAGAAGAAAAATCTATATTATCCCATCCGCAAAGCGAGGATAGCCGAACGGGGTTGACAGAGACCCCGAAGGATAATAGATTTAAAAATTGCGCGCCACAAAAAGGTCTTTGACAGGAGAATAAGGGGCACGCGCCTGCAAGAAGAGACC
>QNYI01000037.1 GCA_003978805.1 Desulfurobacterium sp. | reverse complement strand
GAATGTGTACTACGAAATTAAAAATATGAAAACTACTTCTACGGAGAATTTGGTAGTTACATTCTCAAAGTTTGTAATGCAATTGGGATTAGCACACTTCAATACTCCCTCTACAATTTCTGGTATCTCCACCTTTCTTTTCTCCACCACCTCATAGTCTCTTATTATATTTATTGTAGCTCTTGGGGATATCAGAGAAATTTTGTTTACTTCCTCTTCTTTAAGCTCCCTCAGTATTCTTGTCTTCCCGACCCCGGTAGGACCGTAAAGGACAACAACTCTTAGTCCCTCCGATATCTCGGCTATCCTCTTAAGGACAAACTGCCTAAAAGCCCTGTATCCTCCTTTGAGCCGAAAGACGTGAACCCCCACCAAGTTACAGATGGTAGCAACAGCCAAACTCCTCATTCCCCCACGCCAACAGTAGACGGCAACCTGACCATACCTTTCCTTAACCTCGCGGATTTTGGTCACTATATCGTAAAGTTTTGGAGCTACCAATTTCAGCGCAAAAAGCCTTGCTTCCTTTTCTCCCTTGCTGTAGTAAACCTTAGACACTTCCTCCCGCTCTTTCTGGGTAAAAAGGGGAACGTTAATAGCACCCGGTATGTGAAACTCCTCAAACTCCTCCTCTGTTCTTACATCCACCAGCTTAAAACCTTTCTTTAAGGCCTCTTCTACCGTAACCTCTTTTACCAGCTCCATTTCGCTCCTTTACGCTGAAACGGATGATTTTAATAAGACTACTCTCCGAGGGACTCCCTTCCCGTAACTCCCCTGTGCTTTAAAAGTTCTACGGTAAACTCAAGGTCTTTGTTCCTTATCTTAACGAGCTCGTGAACGTCCCTTAAAGGGTAAGGGTAACCCTTAACCCCGTAGTAGCGGAGAACCGAGAGAGCTCTCTCAGCTTCCATAAAGGTCTCAACTTTAAGAACGTTCCCCTTAGGAAGGCGGAAGAAGAAGGAGTTAAACACAAACCTGCCGAGCTTATCCTCAAAGCTCTCGGGGAATTTAAACTTCATCTCACTTACGGCAAGCTTACCGGGCCGACTGTAGCCGGGAGGAAGGTTTAGCAAGTTAAGAACGGCGATGTCAGGAAGTAGAGGGTCAAGGGAGTACTTGCGGGAATCGGAGTGCTTAGACACCGATATAATTTTCTCACTACACTCCTTTAACAACAAGTATAGGGAATAGAGGTACTCAAGGTATTCAAGATAGCCGGCAGCAATTGCAAACTCTCTACCCGAAGCTATTTCCTTTAAGTCATCGTAAAATTCGGTAGAGTTAATGGAGTCAAGGGAATAGCCGGGGACGAGGGAGCTCCAGAAGAGCTCCTCTACTTCCGACTTAAGCTCTGAAGGAACCTCATAGTTAAAGACAGAAGGCCTCACTATTGCACCTACAACAGAACCATCAAGCAGGATAAACGAAACCGTTTCACACTCCTTCAGAGCAAGCTTAAACTCCAATATTCCCATAAGCATCCTTATCCTTGAATCTGAGTACTCCTCCGGCTTGAGAAGGCCTATATCTACCAGAAACTCCTCTTTTCCCTTAACCCTCTTCCCCCCCTCATACAGAACCTTACCCGCTCCAACGGCGTAGAGGACGTAACCGGCGAAAGATTTCCTATTTCTACTGCCGTCAATAGCAACAGTAGGTTCAGGTAAGGACTCCTCCGGCAGTTCAGGAATCCAAACTTCTGCTACCCTATTCTCTACGATTGAATAGTTATCTTCTATGAGCGTTAGAGTCTCTCTCTTCCTTAAGGCCGTCTCTATGAGGTATCTCTTTATGGTCATCCAAGCCTCGTGAAGGGGCTTTTTAACAGCATATATTATAAGCCCTACAGGAGGTAAGAATATGAGAAGAGTCGGAACTCTACTAACGCTTTTCTTCCTAATACTTACTGCGGGGAACTTTCTCCTTAAGAGCTCCGACGGCAAGGAAACAGCCACAGAAAAAGCCGAACAGGCCGTTATTAAGGAACAACTCCTTCCTCCTCCTCCTCGGAAAGAAGAAAACCCTAAAACAAAATTTGTAAAAGAGCTCCTCTCCGACTTCTCGCTCCAGTTTTCCCTTTTTAAAAAATCTACCCTTGAAAACGGCAAGTACGTTTACAGGAACGGAGGTATAACCGTAGTCTTTACCGTAGACCCCCTATTTCAAGAGGCCGTAAAGAAGAACTTCAAGCGTTTCCGGGTAAAATACGGAGCCTACGTTGCGGTTGACGCCGATACCGGCAAGGTTCTTGCCGCAGTTTCAAGCATAGACTTTCCCGACCTTACGTTTAAGAGAACCTTCCCGGCAGCTTCCACGTTTAAGGTAATCACTGCTGCAGCGGCCTTAGAGACCGGCTTGGCGACTCCAAACACAGAAATGGTCTGCGGCGGAACGGGAGATTCCTGTTCCCCTTCCGTCTGGCTCAACAGCTACTACAAGGTAAAGAGGAAGTTCTCAGAATCCTTTGCCACCTCTGCCAACCCGTTTTTTGGGAACTTGGGAAGGCTTCTCGGGAAAGAAACCCTCGTCAAGTTTGCCGAGAAGTTCGGCTTCAATAGGAAGGACTACGGCTTTCCGTGGGGAATAATGAGAGAACCCCTTGACGATTACGATACTGCTCTCACCGCTGCAGGGCTCGGAGAGACAAGGACAAGCCCGTTCCACCAAGCTCTCATAGCCTCGGTAATAGAAAACGACGGAGTGATGGTAAAGCCGACCCTTATAGAGGAGGTTATAGACACAAAAGGAAAAGTCCTGTACTCCTTCAAAAAAGAAACTTTTGGAAGGGTAGTCTCCGTTGGAACTGCGAGGGCAATCAGGGAGATGATGCTCCTTACGGTCAAGAGGGGAACCGTCTCTGATAAGAGACACTTTAAAAGGTTAAAAAGGTACTTTCCACAAGTTGTAATAGGAGGAAAGACGGGAACTCTCTCTGAGCTTACCTACCCCGAAGGTAGGTGTGAGTGGTTTACCGGCTTTATGGAATACGGCGGGAAACGGATTGCCTTTTCCTCCCTCGCCGTTAACAACCACTACTTCTACATAACCGGCTACGAGATAGCCGCTGTTGCCGCTACAAGTTTTGCTAAACTTCATACAAACCTTGCCAAGAGGAGGGGATGATGTGCGTCTTCTGTAGAATTATCAAGGGAGAGTTACCGGCAAAAGTGGTCTACGAGGACGATAGCGTAATCGCCTTCCACGACATCAACCCTCAAGCTCCCGTTCACATCCTAATAGTCCCAAAGGAACACATCCCGACGGTAAACGACCTTACAGAGGAACACGAAAAACTGATAGGTCACATTTTCTCAGTTGCTAAAAAGATAGCTAAGGATATGGGGTTTGCGGAAAAGGGATACCGCATACTTATAAACTGCAACAAAGACGGTGGGCAGGAGGTCTACCACATCCACTTCCACCTCTTCGCAGGGAAACCGCTGGGCCCGATGCTCTGCAGGTAAACTTACCCGCTCTTCTTCTTCTCCTCGTACATAGCCCTGTCTGCCCGGTCAAGAGCCTCGGTAAATGGCTCCTCCGGCGAGTTCCAAAGGGAGAAACCTAAGGACACGTTCAAGGGGGGCGTTAGCCCCTCCTGTTCGTTGAGGTAGTTCAGGTTGTTCCTTATTCGTTTAATTATTTTCTCCATAACCTCTTCATTCGCCTTAGGTATAAGGACGATAAACTCGTCCCCTCCTACCCTAAATATCCTGTCACCTCCCCTAAGGGAAGCCTTGAGAACCTCAACCATCCTCACTATGTAGCGGTCTCCTTCTTTATGGCCAAGAGTATCGTTTATGAGCTTGAGGTCGTCTATATCGGCAAACAGAATCCCTACAGGGAACATATCCCTGTGGTTCCTCAGAAGTCTAAGTTGCTCGTTGAGGAAGTGCCTGTTGTAAGTGTCGGTTAGGGGGTCTCTAAAGGCGTAGTACTTAATCTTCCCCGGAACTACGAGGGTCGTGAGGAAGTTTATAGAATCGGCCAAGTCGTTAAAGGCTTCAAAGATAGTCCTCAAGCCTAAATTCCTGTAGCGGGGATACCTCTTTACAACGTGCTCGGCTGTTAACTCCTCTATCCTGTTAAGGATGAGGAAGTAATCGCTCCTGAACCTCTTCCTCCGCCTTATCCTTACCCTTCTCTGAAAGGCATTAAGGAAGAGGTTGGCCTGAAAGAGCATCTGTGAGTAATCTATCTTCTCAATGACTTTATTCCTCTTGGTAACGAGCTTCATCCCTTGGCAACCACTCGCTATTCCCAAGAAGTACTCCTCTCCTTCCTCCTGATAGATAAGGGGAATGACGCAGTTTAAGCTTCCCCCTTCACACCTACAGATGAAGGGCTTCTTCTCCCTCTTTGCCCTTTCAAGCCACTCTTCCAGCTCCGTCTTGTACTCCTCTGCCTTAGGGGCCATAAAGTCTGAAAAGACGAGGTTACCTTTCTCGTCCCACAGCATCGTTGAAGCCCCTAAGGGCATAAAGAACTTCTGGAACAACCTCCCTGCTTCCTCAACGGAAATGAAGTCCTCTATCCTTCCTACCTTCATCTTTCCCTACTTCATCCGTTTTTTAAGTTCTTCTCCTACTTCTTCCCAAGTTATACCACAGTTTACCAGAGCAACCGTTAAGTGGTATAAGAGGTCTGCCGTCTCGTAAATTGCGTGCTCCTTATCTTTTGACTTAAAGGCGAGGATAACTTCTACAGCCTCCTCTCCCACCTTTTGGAGAATCCTGTCCTCTCCCCCCTTAAAGAGCTTAGCCGTATAAGACCCTTCTGGAAGCTTCTCCTTCCTTTCCTCAACTATCCTGTAGAGGTCAGCGATAACAGAGCCGAAGTCACTCATCCTTCCTCTCCGCCACCGTTCTAAAAAAACAGGAGTACTCTCCCGTATGGCAGGCAACTCCCTTTTGCTCAACAACGTAAAGGAGGGTGTCCGAATCGCAGTCAAGGAGAATCCTCTTTACCTTCTGAACGTTCCCCGAGGTCTCTCCCTTCTTCCATATCTTCTGTCTTGAACGGGAGTAGTAGTGGGCGTAACCGGTTGAGATGGTTCTTTCAATGGCTTCCCTGTTTGCATAGGCAACCATAAGGACGTTACCGCTCTTTTCATCCTGAACGACTACGGGGACTAAACCTTGCCCCTTATCAAAGTCAATCTCCTCTAAGAGCTCCCTGTTACACTTCAACACTCTAAGTCCCCATTTCCCAAGAGTTTAGGTACTCAACCTGCTCAGGCGTAAGTTCATCTATGGCGATTCCCATAGCCTTTAGCTTAAGCTCTGCAACTTTCCTGTCTATGTGACCGGGAACAACGTAGACGTTGGGCTTTAGGCTCTTTCCTTCTTTAACTATGTACTCGGCGGAGAGAGCCTGATTCGCAAAGCTCATGTCCATAACGGACGCTGGATGCCCCTCTGCCGCAGAGAGGTTAACGAGCCTCCCCTCGGCAAGGAGGTAGATCCTCCTCCCATCCTGCAGGGTATACTCTTCAACGAATTCCCTTACCTTCCTCTTCTTAACGGCCATCCTTTCAAGGGCAGGGATGTCTATTTCAACGTTAAAGTGTCCTGAGTTAGATACAATCGCTCCGTCCTTCATTACCTTAAAGTGCTCTTCCCTAATAACGTTTATGTTCCCCGTAACGGTGCAGAAGATATCACCCACCTTGGCAGCCTCTACCATAGGCATAACCCTAAAGCCGTCCATCCGCGCTTCAAGGGCTTTTATCGGGTCAACCTCGGTAACTATAACCTCGGCTCCCATTCCCCGGGCTCTCATTGCCACGCCTTTACCGCACCAGCCGTAACCGGCAACGACAAAGACGGAACCGGAGATGAGTCTGTTGGTAGCTCTCAGAATTCCGTCAATCGTTGACTGACCTGTTCCATACCTGTTGTCAAAGAGGTGTTTTGTGAGGGCTTCGTTAACTGCAATAACGGGATACCTGAGAGCTCCGTCCTTAGCCATCGCCTTAAGCCTGATGACGCCTGTAGTCGTCTCCTCCGTCCCTCCGACAACGTTTAAGATGAGCTCAGGATACTCCTTGTGAAGAGTTGAAATGAGGTCTGCTCCGTCGTCCATCGTTATGTGGGGCTTCCTTTTAAGAACTTCCCTTATGTGGCTGTAGTAGGTGTCCTCATCCTCTCCTTTTATGGCAAAAACGGGGATGTCGTAGTGCTTAACGAGGGCGGCCGCAACGTCGTCCTGCGTTGACAGGGGATTGGAGGCACACAGGAAGACTTCTGCACCTCCCTCTTTCAGCGTCCTTACGAGGTTTGCAGTCTCGGTTGTAACGTGGAGACAAGCGGCTATACGAACCCCTTTAAGGGGCTTTTCTTCTATGAACCTCTCCCTTATCTCCTTCCTTAAAACGGGCATATCAATCTCTGCCCACTCTATCCTGCTTTTTCCTTCATCTGCCAACGAAAGGTCTTTGACGTGAAAGTCCATCTTTCCTCCCTGCAATCCTCCAGATGGAGAAATTTTATCAGACTGCCTTTAGCTCTCTCTCCAGCTCCTTAAAGAGCTCCCCTTTTACTTTTTCAAGGCTACCCTCTGTCTCGTAACCGGCGGCCATCCTATGGCCACCACCGCCGAGCCTCTTAGCTACCTCTGCCACGTTAACTTTACCTTTTGACCTTAGTGAAACTTTCCAGCCGTTTTCTTCAATTTCCTTGAAAAAGACGGCGACTTCAACCCCCGCTATTGAACGGGGATAGTTTATAAAACCTTCCGTCTCCTCAAGTAGAGCTCCGGCCTCTTCAAGGAACTTCCTGTAGACCGTGATATGGGCTACCTTTCCTCCAAGGGCAAACTCAAGGGTTCTCAGGACGAGTTCAAGGAGCTTGAAACGGTTTATCCTGTTCCTCTCAAAGAGGTTAAACCTGACAAGGTAGGGGTCTACGCCTTTTTTTAAGAGTTCCGCCGCAACTTCAAGTGTTCGTGAAGAGGTGTTGTTGTAGCTGAAACTGCCTGTGTCGGTGAAGATGCCGGTATAAATGGGGAGGGCTACCTCGTAGGTAATTCTACCCGGGTCTATAAGGAGCATAAGCTCGTAGGAGAGCTCACAGGTGCTTGATATATCGGGTTCAACAATTGCAAAGTCGGTAAAGGGCTGAGCAGTTATGTGGTGATCTATAACCAAGGCGTTTTCTGCCGGTATCTCCTCAAAACCTGTCCGCCTTACTTCCGATACGTCGGTTATTATTACCCAGTCGTACCGTTCATCCAGCCTCTCCTTGGTTTCTACCTCACCAACTCCCGGCAGGAAATCAAAGAAGTAGGGAATCCTGTCCCTGTAAACGACTTTTACATCCTTTCCCAAGTTTTTCAAGAAGTTAAACCAGCCGAGGGAGCTCCCTATGGCATCACCGTCGGGGTTCTTGTGGGTCGTTATTAGGATTTTCCCGTCAAGGTTCTTAAGGAGCTCCGCCGTTTCCCTCCTTGACAGCTTCACAGTAACTCCTCCGGCAAGGCAACGAATTCAGGCCTCGGGACTACCCTCATTTTTAAGCGTTTACCCAAAAGGTGGTGTATGTAACCTACAGCCCTGTTCAAAGTCTCAACTGCAGTCAAGGCATCTTCTTTCCGTAGGGCAGAGATGTACACCGTGGCCTTGCTACCGTCCTTTGAGAGGTAGACATCCCTAACTGTTATAAAAAGGTTCTCCGGTAAGTCTATCTCGCTCCGTATAATGTCTGTGAGCTCCCTTATAAGGAGAGACCTCAACCTTTCCCTTCTCCTCTCTTTCATCACACCCCGCTAACGGTTAATGATTTAACGAGGACGGAGGGACTGAAAACCCTTCCTACCCAGCGCTGGTCTCTGCCGACCTCCGTTATGCCGGCTAAGAGCTCCTTAAGGTTTCCGGCAACCGTCATTCCGGAAACCGGCTGAACCTTCTTCCCATCCTTATAGTAGATACCGCTGACACCTATGGAAAACTCCCCGGATATCGGGTTTATCGTATGGACTCCCATGGCATCGGTTACAACGAGAACCTCTTCCGGAGTCTTTATCAACTCTTCAAGCCCCAGAGCTCCGCCCTCAACCACAAGGTTGGTCACGCCAGACTGGGGTAAGGAGGAAAGGG
>QNYI01000093.1 GCA_003978805.1 Desulfurobacterium sp. | reverse complement strand
CCAAAGGTATGAGGCTGACGGTAAACTCCGTTTCACAACAGTTGAACTTAAAGAGTTTTGTCCCAAAGCCTATAGAAAAGGTTTCTACTTTTACTTTAAAGAACCTTGCGGCTAAAAAGTGCCCGAGTTCGTGAACGAATATGAGTATGCCGAGTGCTACGAGAAAGTAAAGAAGCGTCTGCATACAACCTCCTTTCTACTCCAGAATTAGCGATTTAAGGGCATCTTCTCCGCTCGTAATTCCCCTTTTAACGGCAAATTCCTTTTCGTGGAGTTTTTTTAAGAGTAAGAGGAGCTCCTTTAAGCCTTTCTCTTTTAGGAGAACTCTAAACTTCTTGATTGTCTCAGGAGGTAATCTTACCTTGTCGCCGGTAGCCATACTTATTAGTTGCCTCAACTGTGTTTGAAGAAGGGCTATTAGTGACAGCGGGTCAGCTCCTTTTTGAAGGAGACTCTCAAGCTGGTTAAGATATTCTTTCTTCCTTCCTTCAACAAGGGGAAATACCAGCTCAAAAACGTTTGCCTTTCCACTTGAAAATAGGAGGAGCTTAACTACTTCAGGAGTAAGCTCTCCCGGGTAGAGGAGGAGTTTGTCGGTTTCGTTGCGGAGCTCTCTCAGGTTTGTACCGACCATTTCCACTATCAGCTTGATTGTCTCCTTTGAGACATCTTTTCCTGCAGAGTGGAACTTCTTTGCAATTAGGGTGTAGATCCTTTCTAAGGGGTAGTTTTCGGAGTGGATGATAACGTCTACTAACTTCCCTATGGCTGTAAAGATTTCCGTTTTTAGCTTCTTGTAGGGGAGCTCCTCGTAGGAAACGAGCACGAAGCTATCTAAGGTTTTTAGGAAGTTCGTGAACCTTTCCTTGTCCGTTTTCTTGCGGAGGAGTTCGTTTAACCTTTCAACTCCAATGAGGACGGGTATGGGGGAGCTGCCAAAGAGGGAAGTTCCTGTAAAGTTTAGGAAGCTCTCTAACTCTTCATCAGCGTAGAATTTCTCTATTTCCCTTATAGCCGAAACCTTCTTGATGAACTGTTCCGTTAGGTAACTCTCCTCTCCGTGGATGAGGACTTTATTCCACGGGAGTCTGTTCTTTATCTTTTTCAGTACCTCTGTCGTTTTAACCGTTTTCATTTTTCACTTTCTTAAAGTTTATGGATTTTGGGACTGTCGGGCAGGCATGAATGCACCTTCCACAGCCAAGGCATGCCTCTTGATGAAACTCGGGATAAGTAAAGTCTTTAAGGGTTATGGCCTTGTCCATACGAGGGCACGACCAGTAACAGGTTTGACAGAAGATATCCTGATAGGCAACGCACCTATCCCTGTCCAGAACGGCTACGTACCTGTAAGTTTGAAGGTTTTCTTTACTGAGAGCTCCGCTCTTGCAGGCGTCAATGCAGGAGTAACACCTTTCACAGTAGTTGTTGTCAAAGTTCATAAACGGCGTGTCTACGGTAATCGGGTTCATTTCTTTAACGCTGTCAATTACTCCGGTCGGGCAAGCCGTAATACACTTCCCGCACTTTGTACAGAGGGCTAAAAAGGTATCTTCATCGGCGCTTCCGGGAGGTCTAATAAAGGTTTTGTCCGGCCTTGCTACCTCGTAGGCAAACTCTGCAGCTGCCTTAGCGACCGAGTCGGCAAGGAGCTTGAAGAACCTTCTCCTGCTCATGGTAGGACACCTTTCCTGTATCTACGGTATGCAAGGAACGCTACAAGAACAACAATTCCAAGAGCTGTAAAGATAACGTTTAAATTATGCACAACGAAGCTCTTAATCTGTGCTCCGTAAAAGTAAAAGAGAGCTCCTTCTGCAAAAAACCTTAGTCCCCTGCCGATGAGAGAGTAGACGATTAGCTTCCTTAGGCTTGCAAAGAGGACTCCGGAAGTTACCGTGAAGACCTTGTAGGGAATTGGCGTAAAGCCGGCAAGGAGAATAATTAAGCTCTCGTATGACTCGTAGAGCCTGTGAACTCTGTTAACCTTTTCTTCACCGAAAAACTTAACAGCTAAGGGTTTTCCCCCAAAAAGACCAACGTAGTAACCTGCCACTCCACCTAAGGTGGAGAATAGGGTTGCAATAAGGGCGTAGAAAAAGGCGTTTTCTGGATTTGTCACACACAGGGCAATGAGGAAGACGTCCGGCGGGATGGGGAAGAAAATCGCTTCAACGAAGGAGTTAAGGGCAAGTCCGTAGATGCCGTATTTAAGTGCAATCTCCTGCCAGTAGGAAAGGTTCAGTATCTCCATCTGAAACTACCACTTCCGTTTTTTGAGTATCTCAAGAGCTCTGTAGTCTGTCAAGTCAAGGTGAATGGGAGTTACGGAAATGTATCCGTTTTTCACAGCCCAGTAATCCGTTCCCGGTTCTGCCTTCCAGTTTGGTTCCTCTCCTCCAATCCAGTAGTAGACCCTTCCCCAAGGATCTCTCCTTGCTTCTACCTTTTCAGAGTAGGCCTTTTTTCCTTGACGCGTAACCATAACGCCCTTTATCTCTTCAAAGGGTAAGTTAGGGATGTTAACGTTCAGACAACACCCTTCAGGGATACCTTCTTCAATAACTTTAAGAACTATTCTCTTTGCCCACTCAGCGGCCGATTCCCACTGAAAGTTTTGAAAGGTGGCAAGGGAAAAGGCTACCGACGGGATACCAAGAAGAGCTCCCTCCATAGCTACAGAGACCGTGCCGGAGTAGGTGATGTCCTCACCGAGGTTAGGCCCCCTGTTTATTCCGCCTACTATCATGTCGGGCTTTTCGCCGTTCATTATTGCGTGAACTCCGATGTAAACACAACTTGTCGGAGTTCCGTCAACGGCATACCAGTTCTCGCTTATCCTCTCGCACCTTAAAGGTCTATGGAGGGTGAGAGCTCTTCCCACTGCGCTCCTTTCCCTGTCTGGCGCTACCACTATAACGTCGGCAAACTCGGAGAGTTTCTCGTAAAGCACTTTTAACCCTTCAGACCTTATTCCGTCATCGTTTGAAAGGAGGATTTTTAATCCTTTACCCATTACTGTCCCCTAAGAACACCCACCTAATTATTCCCACGACTTCCACTACTCCGTAGATGAGGGAGCTCACCATTATTCCGTACTGCCTCGTTAAATAACCGTAAGTAGCGTACATGGCCGACGCAAAAAGTGCAACGATAAAGCCCACTTGAGGGTAACCTATGGCCGTTATGAACAGAGCAACTACTCCTGTAACAGAAGCTACTATCTCAAGGGTTTTCTGAAATTTAGTCCTTTCCAAATCTAAAAGCCTCCACGAGAAAAAGATTCTTGGCAGGCATAAACATAGATAGGACTAAAAAATTTGGCAAATGATAATTAGCCGACTATCTGAAATTGTTCTCCTAACATCTCCTTTAAAAGTTGAACAGCCTTTCTCTTTGTCTCTTCATCGCGAAATTCAAGAACAAGTCTTCTTTCTTTTTTTACAGTGTTCTTGGCAGCTTGAATAATTAATTTTTTCCAATATTCTTCATTCTCTACAGGTTGAGCATTTTCAAGGTTATCCTCTATCTCTTGTTCATAAAGGTCAAGCTTTACGTCTTTCCAGTTAACTTCCTTTGGCTCCATTGTTCCTCCGCAAGTAAATTTTAGTCAACTTGCGACTTGGATAAGCTGTTATAAGTCTTAATTTATTGCCCCTCCTCTCAAAAGGAATTACCCATGCATATCCACTAATGTTGACTATGAAAATCTTCTGGTTGGGGTACTTCTGAGGATTCGGATGTTTTCTGACGGCTATCAAGTTTTCAGAGGTTATTAGCTTTGAAATTTCTTTGAAAGAAATACCCCGCTTTTTCTTGAGGAACTCGTCTTTTTTTGGATTCCACTCAAACTCTATGACCAATCCTAGACTCCCCAACTCCAAGGGTTCTTCTTTACTTTCGGTCTTGGAAGGCCGAGCTTGTCCCATATTCTTTCAACCTTCTTCTTAACCTCTTCGTCCATCTCTATGTCGGGAGGCCAGTCCCTACCGAATCCTTCACTCTTCCACTTTCTCGTTGCATCTACCCCCATCTTGCTTCCGTAAAAAGGTATGGGAGAAGCGTGGTCAAGGGCGTCAACGGGGCCTTCTGCGAACATTATGTCCCTTCTCGGGTCTACGTTGTTACCCCACCTCCAAAGGACTTCACCTATGTCGTGAACGTTGGTGTCTTTATCAAAGATGATGATGTTCTTTGTGAAGCTCATCTGTCCCATTCCCCACAGGGCAGATATTACCTTTTTGGCATGTCCGGGATAGCGTTTATCTATGGAAATAAAGGCAAAGTTGTGGAAGACCCCTTCTATCGGGAGACACATATCAACAATTTCCGGGAGTTGAGTTTTAAGTAACGGCAGAAATATCCTTTCGGTGGCCTTCCCTATGTAGCAGTCCTCCATTGGGGGTTTCCCTACTATGGTTGCCGGGTATATGGGATTTCTCCTGTGGGTGATGCAGGTTATATGAAATACAGGATAAAAGTCGGGAAGGGAGTAGTAACCTGTGTGGTCTCCAAAAGGTCCTTCAAAGCGGAGCTCCTGCGTGTCTACGTACCCTTCAAGGACAATCTCGGCATTTGCGGGGACTTCCAAGTCAACGGTTTCGCACTTTACCATCTCAACAGCTTTTCCCCTTATAAAGCCTGCAAAGACCATCTCATCAACGTCCTCGGGGAGTGGAGCCGTTGCTGAGTATATAACTGCCGGGTCAGAGCCGATTGCAACGGCCACCGGGAACTTTCTTATTCCCATTTTTTTAGCCTTTAGGAAGTGCTTGGCTCCAACTTTATGCCAGTGCCAGTGCATCCCGGTAGTCCTTCTGTCGTAAACGTGGAGACGGTACATTCCGCAGTTCCTTTCTCCCGTCTCCGGATCCTTGGTAAAGACTAAAGGTAGGGTAATGAAACGGCCTCCGTCCCTCGGCCAGCAGAAGAGTATCGGGAACTTTGAAAGGTCGGGCTCTTTCATTATTACTTCTTTACAGGGGGCTTTTCTCTTATCTACGAGTTTTGGAAAGATGTCTGCAATTTTTTTTAGTTCTATGAGCTTTTTTATCTTTTCAACGAACCCTGAGGGTTTTTCCGGCTTAAGCAGTTTTGCCGCCCTTTCACCGATCCTGTCCGGGTCGTCCTCAAGGGCAAGGGACATTCTCCTGTAGCTGGCAAAGAGGTTTATCGCAACAGGGATGTTCCCACCGTCAACGTTCTTAAATAGGAGGGCGGGACCTCCTGCCTTGACGACTCTGTCCGCAATTTCTGTTATTTCAAGGTAGGAGCTCACGGGGTAGTCTATCTCTTTTAGCTCTCCTTCGCGTTTCAGTCTTTCTATGAAGTCCCTTAAATCCTTATAGGCCATAGTTTCTCCTTGAAAGATTTTGTAGAATTCTACCACTTTGCAGGAGGAGAGATGGTAAAGCTTAAGGAGGTAACGGCTTTCCTTGAGTCGGAGGTTCCCCTTGACCTGCAGGATTCTTGGGACAACTCCGGCCTTCAGGTTGGCTGGGAGGAGCAAGAGGTTAAGGTTGTAGGTTTTGCCCTCTCTATAACGAGGTCTGTTATTAAAAGAGCTCTAAAAGAGGGCGTTGACCTTATAGTAACTCACCATCCCGTAACAATTTCCGGCGTTAAGTCCCTTGTTCCGTTTAAGTATCCTCACGGTTTGCTGTTAGAGCTCGCAAGGGGAGGAATAGCCGTTTACTCTCTTCACACAAACCTTGACGTTTCTCCTTTAGGTCCGACGGCGATAATAGCCGATGAGCTTGGACTTTTGGATAGAGCTCCTATAGTTCCTTCTCCTCCCTACGGAGTCTTGGGCAGTTTACCTACCGTTTTATCTCAGGGAGAGCTCTTTCAGAAACTCTGTGAAATTCTGGAGGAAGACGTCTTTAGAGTGGTAGGCTTTAGTTCCTTAGAGAAAGTGAAGAAGGTTGCCGTTTGCTCGGGAAGCGGGGCTTCTTTCATAGATTATGTTGCCGGTAAAGTTGACGTTTACATCACCGGTGACGTTAAGTACCACGATGCTCTAAAGGCGGTTGACCTCGGTTTAACCGTTTTTGATATGGGACACTTCGGGACGGAGAGGCTCTTTTACAGGAAGTTGAAAGGGGTACTTGCTAAAGCCTTTCCATCGCTGAAATTTAAACTCCTGCACGAGAAATCTCCTTTTGAGGTGGTAAGACCATGATGTTGAGGGAGGAGTTACTCAAACTCCAGCAGAAAGAGATAGAACTAATCAGGTTGAAGACGAAAAAGAAGGAGCTTGAAGGAGAAAGGAGGGAGCTCCTTTCAAAGATAGATGACCTTGAGAAGAAAATAGAGAGCGCAAGGCTAAAGCTTGAAGAGAAGAAGGAACACCTCAGGGAGCTCAAGAACTTTATATCTTATAAAAAGGAAAGGATAAGGGAGCTTAAAAGGCAGAAAGAAGGCGCAAAAAACCGTGAGGAATTCAAAAAGATACTCAGGCTAATAGCAAAAAATGAGGATGAGATTATAAAAGTTAGTCAACAGATAACGGGTGTGGAAACAGAGATAGAAGCTTTAAAGGATGGTTACAGAAAAGTAAAGGAGCAGTTTCTACCGAAGATAGCAGAATTACAGGAGAAGATTTCGGAGATTGATTCTGAAATTGCCGTTATTGATAAGAAGATTAAAAAAGTTCTTTCTGAGATTGAGCAGATAAAGCTCTCTGTCCCTAAAGAAGAGCTTGAACAGTTTGAGGAAATGAAAGAAAAGTTCAACGGCTTAGTTTTTGCCGATGTTTCTACGGGATCGTGTGAAGGGTGTGGTATGGCTTACTCAAGTGCAGAGTTCAGGGAGCTCCTACACCGGCTTCAACCGGGGAAGACCAAGTGCCCCTACTGCGGAAGGTTTGTGTACAATAAGAGTGGAGCTTAAAGGAAACCATGTATGGAGTTGAGTTCTGGAAGGGTAACTTAGTAAGACTTTCGGATAAGATTTCTGAGGAAAAAATTTTCCTTCCTGTATTCTTTGAGGAGCTTAAGGCTGTAGGTTTAGACAAGTATTTTGACTTTCCGGAGTGTAAAGAACCTTTAGTTTGGGTTGAGGATAAAAAAGGAGCTTACCTTTCTTACTACTACAGCGGAGAGCTCTTAGCCAAAGTCAAAAAGCCTTCCGGCTTTTTTGGTAAGCCAAAAGTTGTTTATGTTTCAAAGTCGGTAAAGGAACTCAAACCCATTGACATTGAAGAGCTTACAGAAGTTAATCGCCCCTTCCTTCAAAAGCTTGAAGAGGAAGCTAAGGAATACATAAAAGAGAAAGAAGAAGAGTTCAAAAAAAAGACCTCCTTCGTTATGGTCTCCTATAGCGGTGGTAAAGATTCTCAGGTCGTTTTAGACCTTGTCTTTCAGGTTTTACACGTTGGAGAGTTTTTAACTTTGTTTACAGACACAGGGATGGAGCTCCCTCCAACCTATGAGGTTGTAGAAGAAACGGAGGAGTTTTACAGAAAGAAAAACCCGGAGTTTGGTATAAAAAGAGCCAAAAATCCAAAAGAGACCATAAAGCTATGGAAAGAGTTTGGACCGCCGAGTAGAATGCTCAGATGGTGCTGTAGCGTTTACAAGATAGCACCACAGCTAAGGTATTTAGAGGAAGAGGCAAAAAAAGAAGGCAAAAGGCTAACCTCCGTTCTTACCTACGAGGGAACGAGGGCAGATGAGAGTCAAAAGAGGTCAACCTTTGAGAGAACTTCACCCGGCCAGAAGGTATTCAAGGAGATAAATGTTAGACCCATACTCCACTGGAATTCCTTAGAAGTTTTTCTCTACATTCTCACGAAAAAACTTCCGCTGAACAAGCTCTATCGCTATGGATTCAGAAGGGTAGGCTGTGGAGTCTGTCCCTTTGCAAGTCCTTGGTCTGAGTTTTTACTCTGGAATTTCTTTAAAGAGAAAATCAAGGATTTTGTTGAGGTAGTCTTAAACTATGCTGAAAACATGGGAGTAAAAGGAGAAGAAGAAAAGAAAGAGTATTTAAGGAAGGGACTCTGGAAGGAGCGTTCAGGGGGTCTTGGACTTGATACAGACGTAAAAGTGGAGGTTTTAGAAGCTCTTACAGAGGTTTCTGCTGTAGTTGAAAACCACAGAGAAAACTTCCTTGAATGGTTAAAGGTCTTGGGCACTGTTGAGGTTTTAGAAAACTCTGAGAGTATAAAGGGAGAGGTCTTTATAGAAAATAGGCCTGTTCCCTTTGAGCTTAAAAAGAGGGACAAAGGCTTTGAGGTTACTTTTAAAAACCTTGATTCAGACCAAAAACTGAGGAAAAGACTAAGAGGAGTTATTAACAAAAGTGCCTTCTGTGTTCACTGCGTAGGCTGTGAGGTTGAGTGTCCCTTTGGAGCTCTTACTACCTACCCAAAGGTTAAGGTCAAAACCGACTCTTGCACCTATTGCGGTAAGTGCATAGACTTTATTGACGCAGGGTGTTATGTTGCTAAATCCTTTACAATTCATATTGCTGGAGGTAGTGGAAAAAAGGCAATGAAAAGGAAACGAGGTCAGGGAATTAATAGGTATTTTACGTTTGGTTTAAGAGAGAGCTGGTTAGAAGGATTCTTAAATTCACAAGGAAATTGGTTTAAAGAGAATAGCTTAGGGCCTGAGCAGAGAAAGGCTTTTGTTAACTTTTTAAAAGATGCTGAGCTAATAAACGAAAAGAAAGAGCCTACAGAATTATTACAACTTCTTACAAAGCTTAAGGAAAAAGACTCATCCTTAGTCTGGCAAGTTGTTTGGGTAAACTTGTGTCTAAATTCTGGTCTTTTCAATTGGTATTCAAAAAGAGTTCCTTGGGGTAAAGAGTTTAGCAAAGAAGAACTTATAGAGAAGCTTGTTGAAGAGGCAAGCTTGGGGAAAAGGACAGCTAGGAATGCAATAAATTCATTAACAAACACCT
>QNYI01000058.1 GCA_003978805.1 Desulfurobacterium sp. | reverse complement strand
ATCCTTGAGAGCGTTAAGAGGTTGGGAACTGTCTTTACTCTACCCATTACACCTTCATCGGCATAATGACGTTTTTAAGTTCGGGCTCCTCATCGGAAACTATCAGGACAGGAGAAATGGGCTGATCCATGCGTATCTCTACCGTGTTTCCATCAAAGGAAGAAACGGATTCAAGGAGGTGGTTGATGTTAAACCCTATCTCAAACTCCTCGCCTGTGTAATCCACAGGGATGTTGACCTCCGCTTCCTCCGAAGCAGAGTCCACGTCTACCTTCTTCGCCGTTAATCTCATATTGCCGGGCGTGATGTTGATAATAACGGCTCTAACCTCCTCCTTGTCGTAGATGACGGAAACCTCCTTAAGAGCTCCCACAAGCTCCTCTTTATCGGCCACACACTTTAACGGGTTATCCTCAGGGATAACTGCAAGGTAGTCCGGATACTCTCCCTCTATAACGGAAGTCCACATAACCGTATCACCTACCCTAAAGTAGAGCTTGTTCGCCTTTAAAAGGAGCTCCACCTCTTCACTTTCCTTAAGAAGTCTCCTAAGTTCCGCAAGGGACTTTTTAGGAACTATCGCTGAAAACTCCTCAGCTTCCGCCTTTATCTCGTAAAGGGCAAGCCTGTGTCCATCTGTAGCAACTGCGTGTACCTTATCTCCAAAGGACTTTAAGAGAACACCGGTAAGAATATAGCGGGCTTCATCCCGACTAACTGCGTAAGAAACCTTCTTTATTGCCCTGTCAACTTGGGTGGACATAAGTTTTACGCTGTAGGTCTCAGGTATCTCTACCTCTGGGAACTCCTCCGGAGGTAGCGTTGCAAGGGAAAAGCGGGAGTTAATAGACCTAACAACGAGTTTACTGTCGTCACTTTCAAGGACAAACTCCTCTCCCGTAAGGCTGGAGAAGAGCTTTGTAGCTTTTGCTGCGTTAACGGTAATTTTCCCCGGCTGTATAACCTCACAGTCAACAACGGTTGAAATGCCAATTTCAAGGTTTGTCGCCGTTAGCCTAAGGATGTTATCCTCGGCCTCAATGAGGATGTTTGAGAGTATAGGGATGTTCCCCTTTTTGTCGGCGGCGGACGCAACTTTTTTCACAGCCTCTTTTATCTTATTCTTACTAATCTTTACTTCCATTCTTCCTATACCTCCTTTATTTAAACTATTAGTGTATATATAGTAGTAATAATAATAGGGTGCACAAATTTTGTGCACGAGTGCCTCAAGCCCTTGATATTCTACAACATTTTTTCACAACCTGTGGATAACTCCTGTGGATAACCCTGTGGATAAGTCCAAAGTTATCCACAACCATCCCTCCTCTTGTGGATAAGTTCTGACTCCCTTTGTAAGTTATCCACAGTTTTGAGTTATCCACAATTTTATCCACAACGTTATCCACATACTTATCCACAGCGTTATCCACAGGTTTATCCACAGGGATGTGGACACGCTCAATCCTCTACTTTTACCTCTCCAACCAAGAGGGTTAAACGCTTTTCAAGCTCAAGGATTATGTGGTTTATTTCTTCATTCTCGTTTCTAAGTTCTTCTATCTTTGTGACTGCGTGCATCACGGTTGTGTGGTCGTTCCTGTGAAATGCTGCCGCAATTTTCGGAAAGGAGAAGTTACCGAACTTCCTTGAAAGGTACATGGCTATTTGCCTTGCAAGGGCTATCTGTTTTTTTCTTGTTGAGCTGTCTATCTGTTCTAACGTTATTCCGAACATTTCGCATACTACCTGTTTTATCTCGTCTATGGAGATGTCTGAACGGGAAGGGTTTTCTACCTTTACCGAGTTCCCGATTCCGAACATGGAGCGGACAAGTTCTTCGTCTATTGGTCTATTTTCAAGTATGGCCTTTGCCTTCAGCTTTATGAGAGCTCCCTCAAGTTGCCTAATGTTAGACTTTATTATCGTTGCTATCAGCTTCAATACGTTGTCGTCTACCTCTATTTTTTCAACTTCCGCTTTTCTCCTCAGAATTGCTATTCTTGTTTCAAAATCGGGAGGCTGAATGTCTGCAATTAGCCCCCATTCAAAGCGGTTTCTGAGCCTATCGGTTAAGGTGGGTATGTCCTTTGGTGGGCGGTCGCTCGTCAGAACTATCTGTTTCCCGGCGTCGTAAAGGGCATTAAAAGTATGGAAGAACTCTATCTGTGTCCTGTCTTTACCGCTTATGAACTGAATATCGTCAACGAGGAGGACGTCAACGGTTCTGTACTTTTCCCTAAACTCGGCTATTGTGTCCTTTCTCAGCGCTTCAATGAGCTCGTTCATAAAGCTTTCTGTTGTGGTGTAAACTACAGTTTTCTCCGGCATCTTCTCTTTTACGTAGTTTCCTATGGCCTGCATAAGGTGGGTTTTCCCCAGTCCTACTCCCCCGTATATGAAGAGGGGGTTGTAGGCCTTTCCCGGGTTCTCTGCAACGGCCATCGCTGCAGCGTGGGCAAACTGGTTGCTTGCACCAACGACGAAGTTCTCAAAGGTATACTTTGGGTTTAAGTTGGACTCGTGGTTTTTTTTCTTCTTCTCTTTTCCCTTAAAAAAGTTGAGCTCCAGCTGTAAAGGCTTAGATACCTCTTCCGGGAGGAGAAGTTCTACTTCAATAGGCCTCCCGAGCTCTTTAGAAGCAACCTCCTTTAAAACGGGGAGGTAGTTTTTCTCAAGGTATTCCTTAACTATTCTATCTTTTGCTTTTAACTTAAGGGTGTTCCCTTCTAAGGAAACGGGTTTTAGGTCTTTAAACCACGTTTTAAAGAGGTTGGGTTTGACCTTTTTTCTGATTTCGTTTAGGCACTTTTCCCACAAAATTTCAAACACCTACTACCTCCCCGTAGACCCTGAGGTATGCATCTACCATTCTACCAACTGAAAATTTATCCACAACCGTAGTGTAAGCCTTCTCTGTAAGGCGCTTTCGGAGTTCTTCATCGTCTAAAAGCCTTAAAATTGCGCCTGCCAATTTTACAGGATTTCTCCTTTCAACGAGGAGACCTGTTTCTCCGTCCTTTACAACTTCTGGTGTCCCTCCTACTTTTGTTGCTACTACCGGAACCTGAAGGAGCATAGCTGTTAAGATGGAGCTCCCCAGCCCTTCGTAGTCTGAAGGAAGAACGAAGACGTCAAATCCCTTTACGTAGTTATAAACGTCTTCTTTAAAGCCTGCCAGCACGAATGAGCCTTCAAGGCCTTTCTTCCTAATTAAGTCCTGAAGGTAGTTTCTGAGGTTTCCCTCGCCGAAAACTACAAAAACGGTATCGCCCCTTTCCTTCAGGATAATTCTTGCAGCCTCTACCAAGTTGGGAATGTTTTTCTGTTCTGTTAGTGCTGCCACTGAGCCGACAATTTTTTTCCCCCTGAACCTATCTCTGAAAGCTCTTACCTTGTTGAATTCAACTTTCCTGAAAAGATTTTCATCAACGGCAGAGTATATAACCTCCACATCGTTTAAGTTGAGTTCTCTCTTTAATACGTTGGCTACAAATTCCGTTATGGCAATGACTCTATCCGTCAGTTTGTACTTTAGCTCCGTTAATGGATTCTTTTTCGGCGGGTAGTCAACTCTCCTTGTGTATATAACCGGCTTTCTATGGAATCCCTTTGAAAGAGCGGCAATAGTATGGGCTTTGGCAGCGTGGGCGTGGATGAGGTCGTAGTCCTTACCGAGAGCTCCAACCCTTAGGATATCTCCCGTCTGGTTTCCCTTTAAGGGGTAAACAGTTATCCCCTCTTTTCTGCAACGCTTTTCAAGTTCATCCCCTACCCTACAGGCTACCGCTACGTCAACTCCCCTTTCTTTAAGTTCCTTTACGAGGTAGAGGAGCTGTTGCTCTCCGCCCCGCCACCCCTTTTCTGTGTCAACGTGTAGAATTCTCATGATGATTTTAGTTTAGCGGAGGGAAGATGAGGTTTTCAAGGGCTTTTATACCGACGATGAAAGAGTCCCCTGCAGATGCCGAAATCCCGAGCCACAAGCTTCTCATAAGAGCAGGGTTTATCAGGAAGAAAGCTTCAGGCCTTTACGATATTTTACCCTTAGGGGTAAGGGTTCTCCACAAAATAGAGAGGATAATAAGGGAGGAAATGGATAGAGCCGGCGCTCAGGAGGTTCTCCTTCCGATAATGCACCCAGCGGAGCTCTGGATAGAGAGCGGTAGGTGGGACGTATACGGGAAAGAAATGATTAAGTTTAAGGACAGACACGGTAGGGACTACGCCCTTGGACCTACCGCCGAGGAAATGATAACAGACCTCGTTAGGAAAGAGGTTAAGTCCTACAAGGATTTACCTCTTAACCTCTACCAGATAGGCGGGAAATTTCGGGACGAGATCCGTCCACGCTTTGGCCTTATGAGGGCTAGAGAGTTCATCATGAAGGATGCCTACTCTTTCCACGTGAGCGACGAGGATGCAGAGAGGGAATACTGGAACATGTATGAGACTTACAGCCGGATTTTTAAGAGAATGGGACTTGAATTTAAGGCTGTTGAGGCCGATACAGGAGAGATAGGAGGGAAGTTCTCCCACGAGTTTATGGTTATAGCCGACACAGGGGAGAGCAAGCTCGTTTACTGTGAAAAGTGCGGTTACGCTGCAAGCACAGAAAAGGCTGTTCAGAAAAGGCCTGAAGTTCCCGAAAATAGAGAATCTGAATTTAAGGAGCTCCAAAAAGTCCACACACCAAACGTAAAAAGAATAGAAGAAGTTTCTGAGTTCTTGAGCGTTCCTCCTGAGAACATCTTGAAGCTCCTCGTCTACATCGTTGACGGAGAGGCCGTTGCCGTTGCTGTAAGGGGTGATAGGGAAGTTGAAGAGACAAAGCTCAAGAAAGCTCTTAAAGTTAAAGATGTAAGGCTTGCAACTGACGAGGAAATTGAAAGGTTCACAGGCCAGCCGAAAGGATTCCTCTCTCCCGTTGGACTTTCCATTCCCATTTACGCCGACTACTCCGTAATTCCTATGGTCAACTTTGTGGCCGGTGCCGGAGAGGTGGACTACCACCTACAGAACGTCAACTGGGGAAGGGACTTTACAGTTAAGGAGTTCGTTGACGTTACAGAAGTTAAAGGTGGAGATCCCTGTCCAAAGTGCGGAGCTCCCCTCGTAGGGAAGAGGGGAATAGAAGTAGGCCACATCTTTAAGCTCGGAACAAAGTACAGCGAGGCAATGAACGCAACGTTCGTTGACGAAAACGGCGTAGAAAAGCCGATGGTGATGGGCTGTTATGGAATAGGCGTTACAAGGGTCATGGCCGCAGCAGTTGAGCAGAACCACGATGATGATGGAATCATCTGGCCTTACGAGATTGCCCCCTTCCACGTTATCGTTATTCCCGTAAACGTTAAGAAAGACGAGATAAGGGATACGGCTGAGGAGATTTACGAAACTCTCCAAAGAGAAGGGTTTGACGTCATAATTGACGACAGAAACGCCCGTCCCGGCTTTAAGTTTAAAGATGCCGACCTGATAGGTATTCCTTTTCAAGTTATCGTAGGTAAGAGAGCTCCCGAGGGAATCGTTGAGATAAAGGTCAGAAAGAGTGGTGAAAGATTTGAAGTTCCCGTTAATGAGGTAGCTAAGAAGATAAGGGAGCTCCTTTATAGTTGGAGTTGCCAATGAAAGATAGAATAAAGGAAGAAATCAGGCTTTATGAGAACCTTTTCAACAAAGCTTTTTCTGTTACAGTCCTTGTAGGAGTTGGAACTTTGGCGGTGTTGCGAAAAGAAGGATTCGGCTTTTGGGCAGGAACAGGAGTTATCGCTTTATATTTTTCATTGGTTTTCTTGGGGCTTACTTTAAAAAAATGGAAAGATAAAATCGCTTCATTGGAGGGATTAGATGACAATAGTAGCTGAAATAATTATGGCTATTGCTATTCTGCTGTTCATAGCGATACTCTTCTATTTTGGGTTGGTTTACTCTCCAGAGAGGAGGGGTTAACGAACGTGCCACTTGACCTTTCTGTTGATAGAGAGAAGGAAGAACAGTTCCTAGAGGAGCTCCGCCGTATCGTTTTAGACCTTCTGAGCAAAAAAGACTGCCGAGTTTTCCTCTTTGGCTCAAGGGCAAGGGGCGACTACCGTCGCTCCTCCGACGCCGATGTTGCAGTAGAGGGATTATCAGAAGAGGAATTTAGAAAGTTTAAAGCTCTCTTAGAGGAATTGGTTGAGGAGAGCTCTATACCCTTTACGGTTGATGTCGTTAACCTTAGGAGGGTTTCAGATAGCCTAAAGGAAGAAATCCTAAAAGAAGGTGTTAGATGGAAATAAAAAAGCTGGAAGAACTTGAAAAAGCTCTTAAAAACTTTGAGGACTCCTTAAAAATAGACCTTTCTGAATTTCCTTCTTTTGTAAGGGACGTTTTAGAGAGTGGGCAAGTTCAAAAGTTTGAGATGAGTTATGAACTTTTCTGGAAAGTTGGAAAAGAGCTCCTTGCAAGGCTTGAAGGAATAGATGCAGGTTCTCCTCGCAGAGTCTTTAAATCACTGTTCCAGCTCGGTTATCTTACCTATGAAGAGCTTGAAGTTTGTCTTTCTATGCTTGAGGATAGGAACTTACTTTCTCACGTCTATCGTCGTGAAGTTGTAGAATCTGTTCTACCAAAGCTTAGGGACTATTTAAATTTGATGAAGTCAGTACTTGTACGCTTTAGAGAGGTTTTGGAGAGTGATTGAGGGAAAAACGGGATTAAGGATAGAGCTCTCTCACCTTCGCCCTTGGTCTTTTTCAAAAATCCAGAAGGCCAAAAAGTGCCAGTATGAGTTTTTCTGGCGTTACGTAGCAAAAGTAGAACCCCTTGAAAAGCCAGAGTTCTTAGTTCTCGGCAGTGGTGTTCACTTTGTTTTGGAAAACGCTTTAAACGTTGCCTTCAAAAGGGAAAAACCGCTAAGTAAGGAGCTCCTTTACTACTTTGCCGAAAACTTTAAGAAAGAAGAACCCTTGGCAGACGTCAGTAAAATAGCCCAGTTTTTCCCTAACATTCTCCGTTACGTAAACGGTCAGTTAAAGAGAGCTCTCGGCAGTAGCATAGTTGCCTCAGAACTTGAAATAGCCGTTGATGGAGAGCTTAAACCTGTTAATGAATTTGACTCCTCCCGCGTATTTCTAAGGGGAAAACTTGACTTTATCTTCTCAAAAGGAGAAACCCTTTACATCGTTGACCACAAAACTAACAAAAGCAGGGACTTTAACAACAAAATAAAAACACAACTCCGCTGGTATGCCCTTTTAGCCAGCGTAAAGTTTCCGGAGTTTGAAAGATTTGCTTTAGAAGTCCACAACGTCCGCTACGGAACTGTAAACAGGTTTATTTTCACCCAAAAAGACTTAGAGACCTTTAAAATCCGATTGCTCCCTATCATAGAAACGGTAGAGGAAGAATTTAACGGCAAAACCTTTGAAGAGCTCGTTCCTTCCCCCTGCGAACTTAACTGCAAATGGTGTGACTACCGCCACATCTGCCCTGTTGCAAGTTATTAGAAAGTGGTTCTTGTGGGGGAGCTCTACTTTGCAGGAAAGACTGTGATAATTGAATACGGACTTGGGATTCATACCCTTTATGCTCATCTTTCTAGGATAATTGATTGACAGTTTAGTTCTTGACTTCTATCTTACTTATGATGTATGTATACATCATTTGGGGGTGGTTATGAGAAGAACCCAGATATACTTAGATGAGAGCTTGTACTCTTTACTTAAAAGAGAAAGTAGAGAGAAAGGAAAAACTGTTTCTGAAATCATTAGAGAACGCCTCTGGAAAACTTTTGAATCGGATTTAAACAGAAAAGAGGCTCTTTTAGAGGCTGCAAAAGAAGTATTCGGTATTTGGAAGGATAGAGAGTTTGATGTTGAATCCTGTGTACGAACACTTAGGGAGGATAGAGAAATTGATAGTGCTGGATACTGATGTCATTATTTGGCTTCTTAGAGGGAGGGATGAGGTTTTAGCTAAGTTCAGGATTGCTGTTGAGGAAACAGCAGGACAGCTTTACATAACGCCCGTTCAAATTGCGGAGATTTTTGCAGGTATGAGAAACCACGAGTTGGAAAAAACGGAAAGACTAATAGGGAGTTTACTAGTGATTGAACTTGATAGAGAAATTGGGAAACTTGCAGGAGAGTTTATGAATAAATACGGTAAGTCTCACTCTGTAAAGCTTGCCGATGCCCTGATAGCAGCTGCGACCAAGATAAACAGAATGAGGCTCTGGACTTTCAACAAGAAGCATTATCCTATGATGACAGAGGAGGAGTTTTACTGATTTTTTTCCATTATCTCAATAACTTCTTCATCTGTGGTCTGGGAGAAGTCGTGGTAGAACTGTCCTACGGCATTGAAGAACTCGGGGGCGTGGATGACAATTAGGTCGTCAACGAGTTTTTGAAACTCAGGAACTTTATCGGCAGGCATAACGGGAACGGCAAGAATGATTTTTTTCGGTTTTTCCTTCCTCAAGGAAGCTATTGCCGCTTTAACCGTTAATCCTGTAGCTATTCCGTCATCAACAAGGATAACCTCTCTTCCTGTTAGGGGTAATTTTCCCCTGCTTCCGATGTATTTTTCTTTCCTGCGCTTAATCTCTTCAATTTCTTGAAGAGCCTTTTTCTTTATGTAATCTTCTGAAATTCCGAGCCTGTAGGCTACATCACCGGTAATGGAAGGGTTCATTAAGATTGTTCCGTCCTCTGTAACTGCTGCAACGGCGAACTCCTCGTTGAAGGGAGCTCCTATCTTCCTCGGTATGACAAGGTCAATGGGAGCGCTTAAGGCTTCTGCTATTGGCTCTGCAACAACTACACCGCCACGGGGTATTGCGACAACTACCGGGTTTTCAAGCGTTCCGTTATATTTTCTTAGAATTGCCTCTGCAAGGAGCTCCCCGGCTTCTCTCCTGTCCCTGAATACCATCTTTTTTCCTCTTGGGTTTTCTTCAAACTTAAACTTATCCTTCCTTTAAATACCTTCA
>QNYI01000160.1 GCA_003978805.1 Desulfurobacterium sp. | reverse complement strand
TTTCGGCGTGGTGGCCGGGAGGTCTCACGGCGCAGAAGACAGAGCTCACTTCCCCCGAGAGGAGGAGCTCCACCCCCATCTCTACGGCACCGGCGGCCATAAGGGCTACGTCAAAGGTGTACTCCCCGTAGTAGGTATCTGGGTCAAAGAAGCCGGGGGCGTTCTCCCGGCAGGAAATTCTCACGTCGGAGATGTAGTTCTCTGAGTGGACTGCTTTTAAGACCTCGTAGCTAACGTTTTTGGGCTTTAAGACAGGAATGTTAAACTCGGGTAGCGGTTTGAGGAAGTACTTTAACCTCAGGGCGTTTTCCGGGTGAGTGGGCAAGTTGTGCTTTAAGAATACGTCATCGTAGATGACTGCCGTTCTCATTTAAGCTTCCTCACCATCTCAAATTCTGCTTTCCTGTTTTCTGTGTCAACGTGTATGAGCCTTACGAGAGCTCTGTCCCCTATCCTGAATACCGTCCTTGTCTTTTCCCCGACGAGACAGTACTGCTTGGGAAGGCATATGTAGTAGTCATTCCGTAGATTGGTCACGTGGATGAAACCGGGAATTAGCTGTTCTATTGTTTCAACGTAGAGACCCTGTTCCGATACTCCCGTGATAATCGCCTCAAAGACTTCACCAACGTGGTTTTTGGCGTACTGGAGTTTTTTGAGCTCTATAACGTCCCTTTCGGCCTCATCTGCGTTTATTGAGCGTTCAGTTACGTGTTTGCAGACTTTTTCTAACTTCTCTTCCCAGTAAGGAATGCTGTCGGCAGAAAACTCTCCCTTTAAGGCCATCTTTACGAGCCTGTGGAGCTGAAGGTCTGCGTAGCGCCTAATCGGTGAAGTAAAGTGGGTGTAGTGGGTGGAGGCAAGGCCAAAGTGGCCGATATTGTCGGGCGAGTATTTGGCGCGTGCCATCGTCCTGAGCATTAAGTAGTTAACGAGTTTCTCCTCCGGCTTCCCTTCAACCTGTTCTAAGATTTTCTGGAGGAGCTTGGGCTGAATGTCATTCTTCACCGCAGGAACCCTTATGCCGAGGGACCTGACGAAGTTCAGGAACTCACTGAGCTTCTCCCTGTCGGGGGACTCGTGAACCCTGTAAACGCTGGGGTAGTCCGACCAGAACATAAACTCAGCAACCGTTTCGTTGGCTACAATCATAAACTCCTCTATTATCCTGTGGCTCCAAAGCCTTTCTGCCTTGTATATGTCTATAGGTTCTCCCTCTGCGTTGAGGACAACGACGGGTTCGGGCAGGTCAAAGTCAAGGGAGCCCCTCTTATAGCGCTTTTTGTAGAGTATTTGGGCGAGCTCGTACATGGTTTTTAGCGACTCTACAACGTGGGGGAACTTCTCTACTGCCTCCTCGTCTCCGTCTATTATCCTCTGGGCTATCGTGTAGGTGAGCCGGGCTTTACTGTGAATTACGCTCTCGTAAATTCTGTAGTCAATTACCATTCCCCTTCTGTTTATCACCATCTCGCAGGTAAAGGTGAGCCTGTCTACGTTCGGGTTTAGCGAGCATATGCCGTTTGAGAGCTTTTCAGGAAGCATTGGGATGCACCTGTCGGGAAAGTAGACGCTCGTTCCTCGCCTGTAGGCCTCAAGGTCTAAGGCGCTTCCGGGCTTAACGTAGTGGGAAACGTCTGCAATGTGGACAAAGAGCCTGTAGTTCCCGTCCGGCAGTTTCTCTACGGCTACGGCATCGTCAAAGTCCCTCGCGTTCTCCCCGTCTATTGTGAAACAGAGCTGTTCTCTGAGGTCTACTCTACCTTCTAAATCCTTTTCTGTTACTTCTTCTGGGATTTTTTCGGCCTCTTTCAAGACTTCTGGAGGGAACTCTGTCGGCAGGTCGTACTTCCTTATTATGAGCTCTATGTCAAGCTTGGGACCCGTTTTCCCGAGGTTCTCTAAGAGCTTCCCGACTGGCCCTCTGGTATCTGAAGGGTAGGATACGATTTCAACGACTACGTAGTCGCCGTTCTCTACCTTCTTACAGTCTTCGTGGGTGAGTAGGACGTCGTAACGGATTCTCTTATCCTCGGGTATCACAAAGCAGTGTCTACGGTGCTTTTCTACCCTTCCTACAACCTTCTTTACCGCCCTCTCTATGACGGAGATAACTTTACCCTCCTTCCTGCCGTCAGGGAACTCCTTGACTATCTGGACTGCAACGATATCTCCGTTCATTGCGCCGGACATACTCTTGGCAGGGACAAAGACGCCCCTACCGCCGTCTACAGGGTCAACGAACCCAAAGCCCTCTCTGTAGACGCAGAGTTTACCTACAACGAGGTTAAACTTCTCAGGTAGGGCATACTTGGCTCCTTTCAGCTTTACGAGCTTTCCCTCCTTTGCGAGTTCTTTTAGCTTTTCGCGGAGCTCCTGCCTTTCCTCCGGCGGTATCCCGAGGAACTTGGCAATTTCCCTTGCTTTAAGCGGTTTGTTCAGTTTTTCAAGAGCCGTGAATATTCCTTCCTCTAAGCTTTTGTATTCCATTCTACCCTCCTCTTTCAACGGCGGGGTAACCTGAGTAGCAGGGGGATTTCCTCTACGAACCTTATTCCTAAGCTCTTAAGCCTATCTCTAAAGGAGGTGTCTATTTTTAATCCATAAGTTTCCAGAACTTTCGTCAACTTCCTCAGAATTGCTTCACCTTCAGGGTCAAAGTCCATCAGGAGAACCACTCCTACGTAACTCTCAGAAAGACATTCGGCTATGTCGTGGTATTTTCTCCCCTTCATCTCTACTACGTTCTCAATGCCAAACATCTTTAAGGCCTTTAAGTCCCTTTTCCCTTCAACTAAGATCGCCCAGTCGGGATTCCTTAAGGAGAACTGCTTAAGGTCACTTATGTAAGCCTTTAGCCTATGCATCTTTAAAAGACCTTCACGAGTAACACTCCAACACTAAAATTGTAAACAATCGGCAGTCCGGCCTGTAACAGAAGGAGCGTTATTGTTGTCCTTAGAGGGTATAGTCCCAAGTAGTAGGGAAGGAGGTAAGCCCACCAGCTCCTTAAGAGTGAGAACATTGCGTTGCCGACGGCCATCGTTCCCAAGATGTGGGTAACCGGGTAGTTCTTCTGGAGCATTACCTTTATGAGGCCGTAGGCAACGGGAGGGCTTATTGCTGCTGTCGTTATGTACGTAATTTGTAGTGAGTCAAAGCCGAAGCTACCAAGGTATGGCCCGAGCTCTTCCGTTAACCACTCCATAGCTCCTTCTTTTATGAGGAAAACGACCAACAAGAAAAGGGGGGTAAACTTGACGGTAAAGGAAACGGCTTCCTTTACTCCTTTCAGCGTTCCTTCCTTTAAGACCTTGAAGTTGAGTTCGGGCTTTACAGATTCATCCTCGGGAGGCTTAAAAGGGAACTCTTTGTAGCGGAACCTTCCGATTACGGAGACGGCAGTTAGGGTAACAACGTCAAAGACCAACCGGAGTAGGGCGTAATAAACGGCAACGACTCCGATGAGCGGAACGAGAACCGGCAGGTAGTAACGGTAGAGGAACATGAGCCTCATCGGTAGGTTGGAGGCAAGGATTGCAAGGTAGAAGTCTACCTCCTCTATCTTCCCTTCTTTTAAAAGTTTTGAGGCTACAACGTGGGCAGCCCTCGGGGAGACTAAGTAGATAACGGGGACGTTGGTTAAGAGGGGATGTATCCCGAAGCGGGAAAGGTGAAGGGTCTTTAGTCCCAACCAGTTGACGAACTTCGTTTCAACGAGAACCGCCGCAAGGATGTATCCGAAGGCTACGGCAGAGACGATGATAAAGTAGAGCTCCGTAAAGTTCATCTCTGTTTTACTTTAACGCCTGTATACTTTTTAAGGAGCTCTGCCGTCTTCCCTGCAATATCTGCGGTTATCCGTGCGCACCTTTCTGCCCTCTCTTTACTGCGGGGATTGACTTTTGTGGCCTTGCACCAGTTTATTATTGAGTCCCTGCAGAGTATAGAGCCTGCCTTGGCTCTGGGGATAGGGGTGTTCCCTCTTCCCTTAAACTGCGGAAGGGGAGTCCTGTTGTGGTAGTTGATGATTTCCTTTACTGCCTTCTCTAAGCGTTCCTTGGGCAGTGTAGCCGCCAGAACGTAGAACGCACCGGTTACGGCACCGCAGATTTTGTTCCAGCGGTGGGGGAGCTCCAGCGCTAAGCTCCTTACCCTCCTGTAGTTTATGGGTATTCCTGCTTCATCGTAAAAGGCGTTTACAAGGCCACATTCGCAGTTGGACTGCCAGTAGAGTTGATAGGCGAGCTCCTTTATCCTTTCGGTGGAAAACGCTGGCCTTTCTGCTTTTTTCTCCTCAAGGTTTTCGGAAATAAAGTGAATATTTTCCATTATCTTCTTAAATTCCAAGATTCAACCTCCTGTATGTTGAATTATTTGAGATAGGAAATTTAGGAAAGCCCCCGAAAGGGGGCAAGGAGGGGAGTTTTCAGTCAAGGTTGTAGAAGACTTCCGTTCCTCTGTAGACGGCAACGTCGCCAAGGAGCTCTTCTATCCTTAAGAGCTGGTTGTACTTTGCGTTTCTTTCACTCCTTGCTGGAGCTCCCGTCTTTATCTGTCCGCTGTTGACGGCTACTGCGAGGTCTGCTATGAAGGTGTCCTCAGTCTCTCCAGAGCGGTGGGAGATAACGGTCGTGTAGCTTGCCCTCTTCGCCATTTCAATGGCTTCAAGGGTCTCGGTTACAGTTCCGATCTGGTTGAGCTTGATGAGAATAGAGTTTGCAAAGCCTTCCTTTATACCTACTCTAAGGAGTTCCGTGTTTGTAACGAAGACGTCGTCGCCTACAAGCTGAACCCTGTCACCGAGGGCGGCCGTTAGGAGCTTCCATCCCTCGTGATCGTCTTCGGCCATTCCGTCCTCTATGGAAATTATCGGGTACTTTTCAACGAGTTTCCTGTAAAAGTCAATGAGACCTTCCCTGTCTAAGGTTCTTCCCTCTCCTGCAAGCTCGTAAACTCCGTCACCTTTATAAAACTCTGAAGAGGCAGCGTCAAGGGCTATTAGAACATCCTCTCCGGGGGTGTAACCCGCTTCCTCTATCGCCTTGAGGATGACCTGAATGGCCTCCTCGTTTGAAGAAAGGTTGGGGGCAAAACCTCCCTCGTCTCCTACGTTCGTTGAGTGTCCCATCCTTTGGAGAACCTTTTTGAGGGCGTGGTACACTTCAACACCCATACGGAGGGACTCAGAAAACGTTTCTCCGCCGACGGGCATTATCATGAACTCTTGGAGGTCAACGTTGTTGTCTGCGTGGACTCCGCCGTTTAGAATGTTCATCATAGGGACGGGGAGCTCTTTTGCGTTTGTTCCACCGATGTAGCGGAATAGGGGAAGTCCGAGCTCCTCAGCCGAGGCCCTGCATACCGCCATTGAGACGCCGAGGATTGCATTAGCGCCGAGGTTGCTCTTATTCTCCGTTCCGTCAAGCTCAACCATGAGCCTGTCAATGTTTGCCTGCTCTGTTGACTCAAGGCCGATGAGGGCGGGAGCTATTACCTCGTTAACGTTTTTTACAGCATTTAAGACGCCTTTTCCGAAGAACCTCTTGGTATCCTTATCGCGGAGCTCCAGAGCCTCCTTTTCTCCCGTAGAAGCTCCGCTCGGAACTAACGCCCTTGCGCTGACACCGCTTTCAAGGGTCACCTCTACTTCAACTGTCGGGTTTCCCCTTGAGTCAAGAACCTCCCTCGCCTTAACGCTTACTATTCTGGACATAGACGCCTCCCGCTAAAGGTTTTTTTCTAAGATTTTGCGGCAGATTTTACCCGTAGAGTCGCCGATTTCAAACTCCCTCTCCTCCCCTACCTGTTTGCACCTTACTCTAATGACCGGTAACCCTTCAAGGAGCTCTTCAAGCATCTCCCCCCACTCAATAACCTTAGGCCTGTCATCTGAAAGGAGCTCCTCAAGGCCGACGTCCTCAACGGCTTCTACCGAGTCCAGCCTGTAGAGGTCTACGTGGATCAGCTCCTCATACTCGTGGACGATGTTAAAGGAGGGAGAGGAAACTTCCTCGGCTGGAATTCCGAATGCCTCTGCGATTCCCCTTGCAAGTTCAGTCTTCCCACAGCCAAGATGGCCTGATAGGATGACCACTGCTTTCTGGGGTAGGAGCTCTCCTATCGCCTTTCCGAGCCTGCGGGTCTCTTCTACGCTCTTTGTCTTGACCCAGCACCTATTCAACTCTCCGCCCCACTAAAGAGACTTTCTTAATGCCCGACTTCCTTAAGGTATCAAGGAGGGTAAAGACATAAAGGTAAGGCGTATCTTTGTCCGCTTTTATGAATATCGGGCGGTTGCGGGGTAGGTTCTTTACCAACTTAACCGGGTCGCTGTAGACCTTTCCGGCGTAGTAGATTTTCCCCCACTTGTCCATCGTAATTTTTACCACCTTCCTTGACGTTACTACTGCCGCACCGCCCTTTGGCACTTGAACTTTTATCTCCCCTCCCGAGATAAACTCCGTCGTTACCGCTAAAAAGATGACAAGCATTAGGGAGAGGTCAAGTATGGGAGAAAGGTTGATGTCGGATATGAGTTTCTTCTTTGCCTCCCTTATCCTCAACGCCTCTTCTCCAGAAACTCTTTGTGAGCTCTCTTCCACACCTTTACCGCCTCTTGGCACTCTTTAACGGTCGGAACCAGCGCTATACGGAAGAAACCTTCTCCCCCTTTTCCGAAGAACTCACCGGGAGAGATGACGATTCCGTAGTTTAGAAGGTGTAGAGCATACTCCTGAGCGGAAACGCCTTCGGGCAACTTTACCCAGAAGTAGAAGGTGGCCTCGGGGTGTAAAAACTCAAGGCCTAATTCTTTAAATAACTTAACGAAGATATCCCTCTTCTCTTTAAATATCCTCCTCCTTTCCTCAACGTGTTCCTCGTCAGACCAAGCAACCTTAGCGGCCTGTTGAATAAAGTCCGGGGATGCAACGCCGAAAGAGGAGCGGTATTTTAGGTACGTCTGGACAATTTCCCTATCACCGGCAACGAACCCGGAACGGTAGCCGGTCATCCCACTTCTTTTAGAGAGGGAGTGAAAGACGACGGCTCCCTCCTTTCCAACTTCAAGTAAGGAGTGGGGCGGGTTTTCAAAGTATATCTCTGTGTAGCACTCGTCAGAGCAGAGGATAATTCCGTTCTCCCTACAGATACCGTAGACTTCCTGCAGGTAGGAAAGGGGAGCAACGGCTCCCGTAGGGTTGTGGGGATAGTTAATCCAAACGATGGCCGTTTCTTCAAGGATGGACTTGGGAACTCTGTCAAGGCGCAGTAAAAAGCCGTCCTCGTAACAGAGCTCTACCGGGTAAGGGTCTCCGCCGGCAAAGAGGGTTCCCCTCTCGTAAACCGGGTAGGCCGGTGTTCCGTATATGACCCTCCTCTTCTTAGTGTCTGTGTCTATGAAGACGAGGGGAAAGTGGAAGATTGCCTCCTTTGAGCCGGCGGTCGGTATAACCTCCGTTTCCGGGTTCAGGTCAACGCCGAAACGGTTCTTAAACCACTTGGCGATTGCTTCCCTTAAATCTTTCCTGCCCTTAACGGTAGGGTACTGGCTAACTTCTGGAACGGCCTCTATGAGAGCTCTCCTTATTGCCGGAGCTGTTGGCTCTTTCGGGTCTCCCGTTCCAAAATCGTAAATCTTTTTGCCTGCCTTTTTAAGCTCCTCCTTTGCCTTAATGAGCCTATCCATAGGGTAAGCTTTTAAACTTCTTATCCTGCCGTTCATACCGGCTTACTCCTAAAAGAGAAATCCCGCCTCTGCAAAGAATCCTTTAACCTTTAAGTCGGAGGAGATGTCGCTGATATCGTCTATCTTTAATCTCTGATACCTGTACCCTGCACCGATAAAGAGCCTGTTGACCGGAAAGACCTTTAACTCCGTCACCGTCTCGTAAAACTGGCTTCCGGAGTAGCCTATCCAGTTCCCCGAAAATTCAAGGCTAAAAAGGTCTATGGGCTTTAGGCTTCCTGAAAGGTGGAGCATCGGAACGGGAATTGTTGCGCTCTTTGACTCTTCCCTGCTTAGTAGAACGTCCCTGACCTTTACGTATCCGTCTATTACTTTAACGTTAACACCGGCGTTGAGGTTTACTTTCCCGGCAGTTACCGCTCGTAGGAAAGGAACTCCGTAGTAGAGGGTAACGTCAACTTGGTTGGCCTCAAGTTTACTTTCTACAATGTCCCTTGCGTTAACGGTTAAGTTTCCGAAGGAGAAGCTCTTCTCTACAACTCCTCTTCCGGAGAACTTCATCGGCGTGTACTGAACCCTTATGTTCGGGAGGAGCGGTATCCCTTCAATGGAGAACCAGCCGGAGGCTTTGGTCTTATCGGAGATGTGGAGGTCACTCTCAACGTCAACGTGGGTATTTGTTGAAACGATGTTGTTTTCCTTGTACTCTACCCATCCAGAAGGGTCTTGGTTCCACCCCCCAACTCCGGCACTAATAGTTATGGCGGATGCCGTTCCTGCGGCTGCAAGTAAAGTTACTGCTGTAAGGAGTAACTTTTTCATCCTTCACCTCCAGAGAGCTCTTTAACTTTTTCAAGAACGTTGTCTGCATGTCCTTTAACCTTTACATTTCTTCCAGATGTGTGCAACTTTCCCTTCGGGGTGGTTGCAACAGCTACCTGAAAACGTAAACATTCATACACAAACGTAGCTGTTGCTTTAGGGACTCCGCTTAGATGCTTTCAGCGAAATCCCAGCCCGCACCACACAGCGGGTTACCCTACCTGCCTATAGCAAGTAGGGTTAGATTAGTTCACACCTTCTTACAAGCAAGCAGGATTAGCTTTCGCTGGACATCATCGGGAACCTCCCTCCGTCCAGCCACTAATCCTGCTTCTTTCCTAATTTCAAGATAGTTTAGCAAGTTGAATTTGTCAACGGACTATGAATGTGTATCAAGTTTTAACCTCCCAAGAGTGAACTACCTACGACTTAAGTCGTAGGCTTCGTGGAGGTTTGCACGCTTTATGCGTGCCTTACTCCACAGGCGGGTTCACACCGCCTCTACTCCTATCCCCGCAAACTGCAGGGATTCGGAGATACCTCTTTCCTCGCTCCAGTCCCCACCCCACGCCTGCAAAAGCAGACGGGCCGTCTACTGGAGCTCCCATCCCGGCCTATTCAGTTGTTCAAAGACCCTACGGCAGGTGTTCACCTGCCGTTCCTTTCACCGCCTTTAGCTTGTTTTTCACTCCTTGCGGAGTCGGCGGTGAAAGTAGCTACACGATTATTTTAACACACTTTAAC
>QNYI01000071.1 GCA_003978805.1 Desulfurobacterium sp. | reverse complement strand
ATCGCTCTTATGGACGAGGCCATCAACTCCGTCAACGTCAACAAATATTCCAAAGTCAACTACGTTTTTAACGGTTCCCTCAACTACGTCACCTTCTTTTAACCTTTTGAGAGTTTCTTTTCTCATTTTTGCTCTTTTCTCTTCAAGGAGCCTCCGGCGGGAAATTACTATACTTCTCCTTTTCCTATCAACTGAAAGGACTTTGGCCTCTATCTCCTTATCAAGCCAGTCGTCCGGCTTTGTAACCGGCATTATGTCTACCTGAGACATAGGCAGGAAAACGGTAAGCCCATCCTCCAGTTGAACCTTATACCCCCCGCGAACCCTCTGCCTTATCCTTCCCTTTACGATACCTTTTTTCTCTATCTCACTGGCAATCCTTTCCCACTCCTTTATTGAGCGGGCACAGTTCACAGACAGAAGTGCATAACCTTCTTCAGTTTCCGGCTCAACGACGCAAACGTCTATCTTTTCTCCCACCTTTGGCTTGTAGCCGAGTTCCTTGAGGGAGACAACCCCCTCAGACTTCCAACCGAAATCAATAAAGGCCTCCCTGTCGGTTACCTTAACAACCGTGCCAGTTATAACTTCTTGTTTGAGGCGCCTAAAGCTATCCTCCAACAGCTTGGCAAACTCCCCTTCCACTATTACTTCCCCCTTTCGCGAGAAATCTAAGGTAAGCCACAACCTCTTCTATAACCCACTGGGGAGTAGAAGCTCCCGCAGTTATCCCTACAACCTCCGCCCCTTCAAACCAAGAAAGCTCTATCTCCTCCTTAGATTCTATATGATAGCTCCTTTCATTAACGCTTTTAGATATCTGGTAAAGTTTCGTCGTATTTGAGCTGTTCTTTCCTCCTACTATGAGCATAACGTCTACCTGCGAAGCCAGCTCCTTCGCCTCCTTTTGCCTTATGGCCGTAGCTTTACATATGGTATTGTATACTTTTAACTCCTTTGCCTTAAGAGCAAGGAGAGATACCGCCTCCCGGAAAAAGCCTGAGCTGAGCGTTGTCTGACAAACGACGCCGAGCTTTAAAAACTGAGGGAGCTCCCTTAACTCCTCTAAGGAACTAACGATAATGGGATTTTTAACGTGCCCGGCTATTCCTTCTACCTCAGGATGCTTCGGGTTTCCAAGGATTAAAACCGGATACCCCTCCTCCTCCAGCTTTACGGCCTTGTCCTGCACTTCTTTTACAAAGGGACAGGTAGCATCTACTACTTCAAGTCCCCTCTCCTTGAGGCAGCTAAAAACTTGGGGGGCAACGCCGTGGGAGCGGATTATCACGGTACTCCCAGCCTCTAAGGATTCCACGTCCTCCACAAACTCCATCCCGAGCTTCTTTAACCTCTCTATCTCCCTCCTGTTATGAATAAGCTCACCGAGACAGTAGGCTTTCCCTTTACTCCTCTTAACCGCTTCAATTGCAATGTTTACAGCCCTTTTCACTCCCCAACAAAAGCCGGCGCTCTTAGCTACTCTAATCTTCACACTCTCAACTCCTTTATCTTTTCCATAAGTATATCAGCCGCCTTTTTGTAGTTCTCTTTCTTATCCTCTAAATCTATGAAGAAAGGTTTACCAAACCTAATAGTCACTCTCGGTAGACCGGAGAAGAAACTATCCTTTCCTATAAACTTTTCACTTCCCTCCACAAGGCAAGGAACGATCGGAACTCCTGCCTTTAAGGCAACCATTCCCGCTCCCCACTTTGGCTTTAAGAACCTACCTGCGGGAGCTCTGTGCCCTTCCGGGAAAATACAAACGAGCTCTCCTTTACTGAGAATTTCCAAGGCGGTCTTTAAAGCTTTAAGGTCAACCCTACCCCTCTTTACGGGAAAAGCGTTTCCCCAGTGTTTTATTAAAGTTGAAAGAACCGGCATCTCAAAGAGCTCCGCCTTAGCCATGAAGAAGACAGGCCTCTTCTTTACAGCAAAAGCTACAAGCGGGGGATCAAGGTAACTCCTGTGGTTTGCTACGAGAAGAACGCTCCCGGTAGCCGGTATATTCTCCCTTCCGTAGACTTTCAGCCTGCACGAAACGGCTATAAGCCTTGCAACACTGTTAAGCCAGATCCAGTATGCATTTTTTCTCTTAACCCAAGGATAATTTGCGGTGAGAGTTTCCATAGGGTTATTTTATCAAAGAACACACTTTCAAGAGGAAGAGATGGAGATTTACCACCCACCGGTAATGCTTAAAGAGGTAATTAAATACTTAAAAGCTGAAGAAGGCGGGATTTTCATTGACGCAACGCTGGGAGGAGGAGGTCACACAGAGGCCATCCTTAAAGCAAACCCGAAAAATAGAGTCATCGCCATAGATAGGGACGAAGAGGCAATAGAGAGAGCTCTCAAAAGGCTTGAACCTTACGGAGACAGGGTCTCTGTATACCACGCAAACTTCTCACAGGTAGGAGAAGTCCTTGAAGCCGAAGGAGTTGACAGAGTAGATGGTGTCCTCTTTGACCTTGGAGTTTCCCACTTCCACCTTCGGGGAGAAAGGGGGTTTACCGTCTGGAAGGAGCAACCCCTTGATATGAGGATGGACAGGAGGCAGAAGCTAACGGCCAAGGACGTAGTTAACGAACTTTCAGAGAAGGAGCTTGCTGAGATAATTTTAAAGTACGGTGAAGAGCGTTTTGCGAGGAAAATCGCAAGGGAGATAGTCAGAAGGAGGAAAGTAAAACCGATTGAGACAACGACAGAGCTTGCCAAAATCGTAGAGGATGTAATTCCAAAGAAGCTTTGGATCGGAAAGAGGAAACACCCGGCAGTAAAAACCTTTCAAGCAATAAGGATATACGTCAACAGGGAACTTGAAGAGATAGAACAGGGAATCCCGGCTGCAGCAGAGCACTTAGACTGCGGTGGGAGGATAGTTGTCATAACCTTCCACTCCCTTGAGGACAGGCTCGTTAAGAACATTTTTAAAGAACTTCCGGGGTTTAAAGTAGTGACGAAAAAGCCGATTGAACCGACAGAGGAAGAGGTCAAAGAAAACCCGGCAGCCAGAAGCGCCAAGCTCAGAGCTACCGAAAAGGAGTGCTAACTACAGGCTTTCTATTCTCGCTCCCTCCCTGTCAACGTCAAGGATGAGGTAGCGGGAGTCTATGCCTAAGGAATCTAAGACGTTACACATGGCCTTCCCGATTTCGTCAAAGTTTTTATCGGCCAAGGCTCCTATACAGCTTCCGGCACCGGAAAGGTAGACTGCGTAAGCTCCAGCCTTGTAGCCTTCTGAAAGGATCTCCCAGAAAGAAGGAATAAGGTCACAGCGGTAGGGCTGGTGAATCCTATCCTTAACGGCTTCCTTTAAAAGTCCAAAGTCTTTCTTCTGGAGAGCTCCAAGGAGAAGAGAAACCCTCTGGATGTTAAAGATGACGTCCTTTTTATCGTACTTTTCCGGAAGAACTGAACGGGACTCCTCTGTGGACAGGAAGAGCTCTGGAACTACGATGATAACTTTTAGCTCCTCCGGCCAGTCAAGCTTAACGTATGAAAGGTCTCCGTTCGTTGCAGCAACTACGAAACCTCCGGTGTATGCAGGAAGAACGTTGTCGGGATGGGGCTCAAACTTAAAGGCAACGTCTATCACCTCCGGTAGGGAGAGCTCCTTACCGGATATCTTCTCAGCTGCAAGGATTCCCCCAACTATTGCCGTCGCAGAACTCCCGAGCCCCCTTCCCAAGGGAATCCTGTTTATCAGTTTAACCTTTACCGGCTGACTCAGTCCTAAGTACTCCATAGTGCTCCTGTAGGCTCTTAAGAAAAGGTTGGTCTCGTCTTTCGGAAGGTCTTCTGCTCCCTCTCCCTCTATCTCAACCGAGTAAAAGTCTGACGGCTCAACGATAAAGTCGTTGTAGAGGGTAAGGGCAAGCCCTAAGGCATCAAACCCGGGACCTAAGTTACTGGTAGACGCAGGAACAGAAACCTTAAACTTCATTTTCTACTCCTTTCTCTCATCGTACTCAATTACAACATCCGGCTCGGGAGCAGGTAGCTTCCCTACCGGCTTGGTTATCTCAAACTCTCCGTTCTTTATCCACTCCTTGAGGATGTTGGCTATCTCCCTTGCCTTATAGTAGGAAGAGAGGGGAGAAGCGGGGACTTTCTTGCCTTCAATCTCTATGAACCCCCTGCGGAGCTCCCCGTAGCTTACGTACTTTATCGGCTTAGCGTTTCCCGAGGGATAGTCCACAGAGTAATCCACAACGGGAGCAAAGATTTCATCGTCCCTCACGGAGGTATAGTAGGCAATCCTTTCGTTGAGGATGGGTATGGGAATACCTATACCTACAAAGAGAGAAACGCCGTAACCTAAGAAAGAGGCTGCCTTTATAAAGTCCGTTGACATCTGCTTCATATCCCCAATCGTCATAATCGTTCCGGAACCGGACATAGGTTGACCCTTCTTACTCCTCTTTACTCCAAAGGGAGCGTGTTGCGTTCCGTGGAAAGCTATATAACCGATACCGCCTCCTAAGAATATCTTTGTTCCGATACCTATGGTCTCAAAGAAAGGGTCGTTCATCAGGGGACTAAGCTGTCCGGCACTGGAATAGGTTGCGTTTCCAAAATTGGGCTTTAACGTTCCCATATAGGTATAAATGGTTCGGGAAGACCTGTTAACCGCCACGTTGTAGTTCTGGTAGGCGTTCCTCGGGTTACACAGAATCGCCTCGTTTATGTTCTTTATGTTAATGAGTTTCTTTATCTCCCTCCGCGGATAGCAGTCCGTTCCGTAAGCGTAAGCCTCAAGTTCTATATCCTCACCGGCTATGAGCTCCTCAATAACGTGAGCTCCGCCGTACTCAAACCTTCCGGGGTAGACCTCGTTCCTCGGGTCGTTTTCGGGCAGGGCGGACGCTCCGATATAAAGGTCAACGGCAGCAAGGCCTCCGTAGGCCGGAACTCCATTTAAGTAGATTTCCTCCATCTTCATTCTCGGCTTCGTGTGGCCTACGTTCAGGAAAGCCCCGGAAGAGCACATTGCCCCGAAAGTTCCCGTCGTCACAACGTCAACTTCCTCAGCTGCCTTAACAACGCCGAGCTCCTCAACTATCTCTATCATCTCCTCAGCGGTAACAACTACCGCCTCACCTTTCCTTATCTTCTCGTTTATCTCCTCGTAGGTCTTCACTACCTTAAACTGCTCTCTTTCCATTCAGCCTTCCCCTACCTCTTCAAGCTCTCTTTTAAGAGAAAGTATAAGTCCCTCAAAAACTGTATGGTTATTTTTCACCGCTTCATAAACTTCTTGGGCGGTTCTTTCACTGTAGGTATGGGACGTCAAGTTCCTCGCCTCCAAGAGGGAGAGCCACATTTCTTCATCATTTATCCAGCCGAGCTTAAAGGCAAGTTTTATACAACTTCGTCCGGAGTTACACTCGCCTGCTCCCAAGAACTCTACAAATTTCTTAACCGTTTTCCAAGCAAGCTCAAAGGTAAACTCAAAGCGCTGGATGGTTGCGTCAATAGCTATCTCGTTTTCTTCCGGGTCAACAAGAAGCACCTTTTTTAAGCGCTCGTAAGTCCTTTCAAGTGTCCTGAGCATACTTTTTAGCTCTTTTTCTATCAACTTCTCTCTCCGCAATGAGGTCAACGTTACTTGCAAGGCCTGTTACAGTTGCCTTTACTATCTCGCCGGTAGGGAAGTCTCCTTTTAAATATACGATTCCGTCTATCTCGTAAGCGTTCCTGTAACTCCTTGCCTCAACAAATCCCGGCATTTCTTCACTTTTCCTATCAACTATCAGCTCAAGCTCCTTCCCGACAAGCTCTCTGTGCTTTTTCTCGTATATCCAGAACTGGGTCTCTTCAAGCAAGTTAAGCCTTGACTCCTTTAGCTCCTCCGGAAGGTCTCCAAGGGCGTAAGCAGGAGTCCCTTCTTCCCTTGAATACTTGAAGAAGCCAGCCCAGTCAAGTTCTACGTCTTTTAAAAAGGCGTGGAGCTCCTCAAACTCCCTCTCCCCTTCTGTAGGGAAACCGACTATGAAGGTCGTCCTTATAGCTATTCCCGGAATTCTCTCCCGTAGTTTCTCTATCAACTCTTCGGCGTATCGCCTCGTGTACTTCCTACCCATTGAGGCAAGAACTTTATCGTTGACGTGCTGGAGTGGAACGTCAATGTACTTAACTATCTTCTCTGAATCGGCAATCAGGTCAATGAGGGAGTCCGTTATGTGGGACGGATAGGTATACATGAGCCGTATCCACTCTATCCCCTCTATCCTTTCAAGTTCTTTAAGGAGTTTAACGAGCCCTTCCTCCTCGTTTCTATCGTGGAGGTAGGCCGTAGTGTCCTGAGCTATGACGTAGAGCTCCTTCACTCCTCTATCGGCCAAGAACTTGGCCTCCTCTACTACCTCTTTAATGGGTCTACTTTTAAGAGGACCCCTGATAATCGGAATGGCACAGTAGGCACAGCCGTTTGAACAGCCTTCGGATATCTTAAGGTAGGCTATGTGTTTTGGAGTGAGTATCTCCCTCAAGAGATAGGGCTTTTGAGCTGCAAACTTCCTGTTTAGTATCCTCTCAACGCTCTTTTCTATCTCGTCAACGCCCAAGAAAGCGTCAACCTCGGGGAGCTCTTTCTTTAGCTCCTCCTTGTACCTCTGGTAGAGACAGCCGGCGACTATAACCTTCTTTTCCGGGTTTTCTTTCTTCTCCTCAATCGCAGTAAGGATCTCATCTATGGATTCCTCTTTTGCCGGACGGATAAAACCGCACGTATTTATGACTATTATGTCGGCATCCTTTAAGTTCCTAACAAAAACGACATCCCCGGTGCTTTTTAGAAGGCCTACTATGTTCTCCGTATCAACCCAGTTCTTTGGACATCCCAAGCTTATGACAGCAATCCTTTTCTTCAAGCAACTTCTCCTCAAAGGACTTCTATCAAGTTTCCTTCTTTAATCTTACCAGCTTCCTGTATCCACTTTACACCCTTTTCTTTTAGCCTTTCTATAAGGAGCTCTACTTTTTCCTCGGGAACGGCTATAAGGAGTCCCCCGGAAGTCTGAGGATCAAAGAGGAGCATTCTCGTATCCTCATCAACGGAGCTTGCAAACTTAACCGCACCTCCTACGTAGTCAAGGTTATCGTAAGTAGCAGCGGGAAGGAGTCCCATACCGGCGTACTCCTTTGTTCCCTCTAAAAAGGAAAGCTTTTCAGAGTAAACTACTGCACCGACACCGCTGAACTTCACCATCTCGTAAAGGTGACCCAAAAAGCCAAAGCCCGTTATGTCCGTGCAGGCACTCACTCCAACCTCTACCATCGCCTCTGAAGCGTACTTGTTCAGAGTAGTCATAACTTCTGAAACTACTTCTACCTCTTCTTGCGAAGCCATTCCTGCCTTTATAGCCGTAGTCAGGACGCCTATACCGAGGGGTTTTGTGTATATGAGGACGTCTCCCGGCCTCGCCGTGGAGTTTCTCACTACCCGTTCAGGATGGACAACTCCCGTAACCGAGAGGCCGTATTTAGTCTCAAGGTCGTCTACGGTATGGCCACCGATTAGCGAAACGCCTGCCTCCTTTAACTTGGAAATTCCACCTGCGAGGATCTCCTTAAGGTAATCCATAGGAACCCTACAGGTGTCAAACATAACAAGGTTTACGGCCGTTATAGGCCTTCCACCCATAGCGTAGACGTCCGAGAGGGCATTGGCAACGGCTACTTGACCGTAAACAAATGGGTCATCAACCACAGGGGTTATAAAGTCCGCCGTTTGAACTAAGGCCAGCTCTTCTGAGAGCTTATAAACACCTGCGTCTTCCGCCGTTTCTATGCCGACGAGGACGTTTTCGTCAACGGGTACATCAAGCTCCCTGAGCACCCTTTCAAGCCCGACCGGGCTTAACTTTGCTCCTCAGCCGGAGGCCCTAACCGTTTGAGTTAGCCTAAAGGGTTTCAATACTTACCTCCATTAGCCTTTTAGGCACTCTAAGTTTTCCCTAAAAAGTTTAACTCCATACTTCTCCCACAAGCTCTTAAGGAGCTCTTTCTCCTTCTCCCTCAGCTTTTCCTTTTTCAGCCTTAAAGCTATGTAATCGCGGGCCTGTGCAAGCGTAATCTCTGTGGGAGGAATGAACTTTAAGACTTTAATAACTATATACCTGTTACCCCCGAGGTCTGCCACTATAACTTTACCGACCTCCTTTTTCCCTCCCATAAAGATGAGCGTTCCTACAGGATCCTTAGGATCGTTGTAGTAGCTCTTCTCTTTGGCGGTGAACTGGCCGAAAGCTCTGGCAACCTCTTTCCAATCTCTCCCTTTTTCAAGCTCCTTTTTTGCCCTCTCTGCCCGTTCTTTGTTCCTAAAGTAAAAGACTACTGCCCTTGCCCTCTCCGGTATTCGGAACTTTTCCTTGTTCTGCTCGTAGAACTTCTTTACCTCCTCATCAGTTACGGTTATCTTCTTAAGGAGCTCCTTCCTCAGAACATCTATCGCCTTACCGGCATAGTACTCGGTCAACATCCTCTCAAACTCTGAATTTTTATCGTAACCTTTCTTTACGGCTTTCCTGTAGAAGTACTCGGTAAGGAGCTCCCTCTTTAGCCTCTCCTTTAGCTTTGAAACATCCTTACCTCTCCCCGTAACCTCTATCCCGCAACAGGTTGCCGTTAATCTATCTCCATCCTGAGTAAAGGTTACTTTCCTTTCTACGTCGGCGTAAATGCTCCTTACCGCCTCCTCATACTTTTTTACCTTTAGCTCGTTCCTTATAAACTGCTTATCCCCCTCCGTCATCTTTGACGGATCTTTTTCAGGGAAGAGCTCCTTAAAGCGCTTAACTACCTCCTCATCGGTTACCTTCCCCGCCCTCTTCTTGGCCTCTAAGGAGACGTAGTAGCGGGCTAAGTATTCCTTCTTGAACCTTAATATGTCGTCCTCTAAACCGTACTTCTTAGCAAGTCCTGAGTCTTCAAGGTATTTAATTACAAGCCTTCGGTTTATCATTCTTTTTAGCAAATCCTCCGGGTGTTCCGAGAAGAACTTCTTTGCATCGGGTTTCAGCAACCTCTCAACATACCTGTAATCTCCCACGGTAACCTTTATTCCCTTACCGGAGGCAAGGAGAGTCTCCTCTGTGCAAACCTTTTCCTTTTTAACTTCCGAATTCTGAACGTTACCACCGCAGGAAGCAGAAATAAGCACTGTAAGAAGGAACATCGGTAAAAAACGTTTCATAAAATCCCTCCTTGCGGTCGGAAACCCTGCTTTTCAAAGCAGGGAGGAGACCACACTTGAGAGTTTGTAGGTATTGGAGTAGTATATGAACCATGAATCTGCAACGAACTATTAAACTTGTTCTTAAACCCGACGAAGAACAAAAACAGATACTTCTTGAAACCCTTGAGCAGTATAAGTTTGCCTACAACTACACCTGCAGGGTCGGTTGGGAAGCTAAACTTTGGAACGGCGTTGAACTCCACAAGCTTACTTACTACACAGTTAGGGATAAGACTTCTCTTCCCTCCCAACTTGTAAT
>QNYI01000070.1 GCA_003978805.1 Desulfurobacterium sp. | reverse complement strand
GGCAACTCCCCACCTCTTTAGTTCCTTTATGCCCTTAAAGAAAGCTTCTCTGAGCTCTTCTTCTGTAAAGGTCTGCCTTTTACTTATGATGAAGAGTAGCCATTCAAAGAAGTTGTTGAACTTGTCGGGACTAAAGTTTACCTTTGAGAGCTCCAGATGGGTGTGGGCGTTAACGAAAGGGGGGAAGAGAGCTCCCTTAAAAGAGAGTTCTTTCTGGAAGTCCCCTGTAGGTTTCCTCCTGTAGTAGCCGGCTATTTTGCCCCTTTCAACTACTATCCAGCCATTTTTAAAGGTCTCGCCGTTGGGTTTAACTACCCAGTTGGCATTTAAGAGTAACCTCATATTTTCCTGACTTCTATTTTCAGGAATTTCTCCATCCCTTTAAGGACTCTTTCAGGGGGAGCTCCCCTTAGTGCCATTCCGATAAACAGGCTACCCAAGTCCTGAATGGAGTAGTTTTTATCGTTAGTTATGGTTATCTCTATTCCTCCTTTTCCCTGAGAGACGATTTCTAAGAGGGCTTCGGTAAACGTCCTTAGAGCTCTATCCTGAAGTTGTGAATGGGCTTTTTTTAGGTCGTTGATAATCTCTCTCTTTACTTCTTCGGCGGTTAAACCGGTCTTCTTTGCTATAACCTCTATAAGAAGGTTGTGGAATCCTTGGTCGTAAAAAGAGAACCTTACGAGGGAAGGTTTAACCTGCAGAATTTTACTTATGAATAGCCTTACCTCTGGGTTAGAGAGGGAAGCTCCTTCTGCGTCAAGCTCTCTTGCTAGTCTGAGTATCTCTCTATCAACGTTCTTAGCCTTCCATTCCCAAGAAATATTAAATAGTCTGTCCCCGGTTAAAGAGAAGTTCTCAGAGACCTCTCCTTTTTCTTTATTGTAAGAGTTGTTTATAACGGCATTTAGGGAGTAAGTCTTCCACTTTTTCAGCACTTTTAGGTAGATCCTGAAATCAATACCGTTTATTTCAAGGAGGAGTTTGACGGGGCCTACTTCTTTGTCCTCTTCAAAGCGTTTAATGGCAACTTCTTTCACGAAGGGAATCTCTACTGCAATTTCCCTGTCTTCCTGTTTAAGTCCTTTAATTTTTATGTCCCTCAGGTAAGCTTCTCTCTTTAAAAGGTTAACGTCATACTCTCCGACGTCAACGGTATCTTTAAGGCCGTTTCTCTCTAAGTAGCTTTCTACTCTCTCCTTAATTTCGGCTATCTTTTTTGACCTTAGCGTGGTGTAGCCAAAAATAGCACCTACGACAGTGAAAAGGATTAGAATTAGGAGGATAACTTTTTTCCTTGACACTTTACCTCCAAAAAGCGCTTCTTAAGGTTAAAATTCTATCATAACTGTTCAGGGAGGAAAAAATGATAATTATGATAGACAACTACGACTCTTTCACCTACAACGTCGTTCAGTACTTTGGAAAGCTGGGAGCGGATATAAGGGTCTTCAGGAACGACAAGATAACGATTGATGAAATTGAGAAAATGAAACCGGAGGCCTTGGTTATATCTCCGGGACCCTGTACCCCAAGGGAGGCCGGGATTTCTGTTGAGGCGATAAGACACTTTGCCGGAAAGTTACCGATTCTGGGTATATGCCTCGGTCACCAGTCCATAGGCTTTGCCTTTGGAGGGAAGATAGTTAGAGCCAAGAAGCTCATGCACGGAAAGGCCTCACTCATTATTCACAACGAAAGAGACCTCTTTGAAGGTATGAAAAATCCCTTTTCTGCAATTCGCTACCACTCTCTTGTGATAGATAGAGAAACTTTACCGGATGTTTTTGAGGTAACGGCTGAAAGTGAGGACGACAGGGAGATAATGGGAATAAAGCACAAAACCCTTCCCATTTACGGTGTCCAGTTTCACCCAGAGTCAATACTCACAGAGGACGGGATAAGGATAATTGAGAATTTCCTGAAGCTGATTTAGGGAGATTAAGTGAAAAAACTCCTCATCGTTACCGGGGAGCTCTCCGGTTTTAACTACGTAAAGGAGCTCGTTCCGTACCTCTCTTCTGACTTTAAGCTCTACGGTGTTTTCTTAGAAGAGGTTGAAGGGGCAGAGAGGATACTGGACTCTAAGGAGCTCCTCTCCTTCGGACTCTTTGAGGCTTTAAGGAAGCTCCCTTCAATTCTGAGAGGGAAAAGGAAGGTAGTTTCCTTTCTTAGAAGTGAAAGACCGGATGCCGTTTTACTCGTTGACTTTCCGGGATTTAACCTGAAAATTGCAGAGTTAGCTAAGGAGCTTGGTATAAAAGTCCTCTACTTTATTTCTCCTAAGTTCTGGGCTTGGGGAGAGTGGAGGGTTAAAAGGATAAAGAGAGTTGTTGACAGGATGTTCGTCATCTTTCCCTTTGAGGTAGAGCTCTACAGGCGCTACAGCGTGGATGTTACTTACGTAGGGAATCCACTAAAGGACTTGGTTAAGCCTACTCTCTCTTCTGAAGAATTCTTAAAAAAATTTAACCTCTCACGTCCCCTCTTTGCTCTACTTCCCGGTAGCAGGCCTTCTGAGGTAGACTCCTTACTTGAACCGATGCTCCTTGCTGTTAGAGGGCTAAAAGGCAGTTTTGCGCTGCCGGTTGCTTCCTCCGTTAACTTTGGTGAGGTAGAGGAGAGAGTTAAGAAGGTTCACCCAAAAGTTAAGCTGATACCCGAAAGTGAGAGGTACAACCTCCTCTTTTCTGCCGACGCCGGCGTTATAGCCTCCGGGACTGCGAGTTTAGAGGCAAGCTTGGCAGAGCTCCCCCACGTTGTAGTCTACAAACTCCACCCTTTAACCTTTGCCGTTGCAAGGAGGGTTGTAAAAATTCCCTTTGTTTCACTTCCCAACATAATAGCCGGAAAGAAAGTAGTTGCAGAGCTCCTACAGGACGATGTAACCCCAGAAAGGATTAAGGGAGAGCTCCTTAAAGTCTTAGACAGGAAAGAAGAGGTGAAAAAACTTTTAAGAGAGGAAGTGAACTCTAAGCTTAAAGGAGGAGCTATAAAGCGTTTAGCAGAGGAGATAAAACTTGAACTTGGGGTAGTTTAATGAAACTTTTTGCTGTATCCCAGCCGGGAATTGAGGAGATAACCTATAAAGAGCTAAAGGAACTCGGTATTGACGGAAAAGTAGTTCCTGGAGGCGTAGAATTTGAAGGGGATTTAAAGGAGGTTTATATAACTAACCTCTGGCTAAGGAGTGCCAGCAGAATTCTTGTGAGGCTTTGCACTTTTAAGGCGAAACACTTTGCAGAGCTTGTCAGGAAGGCAAAAAAGTGCAGCTGGGAAGAGTTTCTAACGTCCGATATTCCCGTAAAGCTCAGAGCTACCTCAAGACGTTCTAAGCTCTACCACACGGGGGCTATCAAGGAGAGGGTCTTGAGGGCAATAAAGGAGGTTGGCTTAAAGGTTAAGGAGGCAAAGTACGAGGATGAAGGGACGAGCGTTATCGTAAGGTTTGAGAATGACGTATGCACCATAAGCGTAAACAGTAGCGGAGCTCACCTCCATAAGCGGGGTTACAGGGTAGTTGAGACGGAAGCTCCTTTAAGGGAGAACCTTGCAGCAGCTATGATTCTTACCTCTGGCTGGAGGGGAGAAGTTCCACTAATTGACCCTTTCTGCGGTTCTGGGACTATACCGATAGAGGCAGCCCTTTTAGCTACGAACACTCCCCCGGGAAGGAATAGAGAGTTTGCCTTTATAAAGTGGCCAAACTTTGATGAAAAACTGTGGGAGGAGCTCTTAAAGGAGGCAGATAAAAAGAGGAAAGAGGTAAACGTTCCCATCCTTGGCTTTGACATAGAGGAAGAAGCTATCAAGGCCTCTGTTAAGAATGCAGAAGTTGCCGGGGTAGGGGAGTTTGTCAGCTTTAAGAACCTTTCATTTCCGGAAATTTCCTTTGAGGATGTCGTTATCGTAACAAATCCTCCTTACGGGGAAAGGCTTCCTGTAAAAAACGTAAAAGAGATATACAGGCGTTTTGGAGACTGGGTAAGGAGACACTTTAAAAGGTATAGAGTTTTCTTCCTGTCTCCCGACAGAGCTCTCGCCAAGGTTACAGGTCTAAACCCTGAGATGGTTACCTACTTTTCAAACGGCGGAATAACCGTTGGCCTCTACAGGGCAGAGAAATTTTGAACTTGGGGGAGGAGGTGAGAAACCACAGGCTCCTGATGGATCCCGTTTACGACGAGTTCATAATAGTTGAAAAGAGCAGTGTCCTCTCTGACCTCCTTGACAGCTTCTACCTTCAGAGGTTAAGGCACATAAGACAGCTTGGCCCCTGCTACTACGTCTATCCGGGGGCTGAGCACACCCGCTTTCAGCACTCTGTAGGGGTTATGTGGCTTACAAAGAAGGCCTTAAACTTCCTCAGGATGAAGGGATACGGCGTAGACGAGGAGCTCCGGACTGCCATTTTGGTTTCTGCCCTTACCCACGACCTCGGCCACTCCCCCTACTCCCACGCCCTTGAGGGAGTGATACTTCCGAAAAGGCACGAGGAGCTTACAGAAGAAGCCCTAAAAAGGCTTGAAGCCGAAGGGAAGGTAGAGAGGGAGCTATTTCAACTTGTAAAAAAAATCCTGCGCAAGGAGCACGAGCTCCCCTTTACCTACCAGCTCGTTTCAAGTCAGCTTGACTGCGATAGGCTTGACTACTTAAGGAGGGACGCATACTACACCGGCGTTTCCTTCGGGAAGATAGACGTTAACAGAATTCTCGTTTCCATCCTCGTTGAGGATAATGAACTTGTATGGAACGCAAAAGGTTTTAACGCCCTTGAGGCCTACGTTATGTCACGGTATCAGATGTACTGGGCTGTTTACTTCCACAAGGTAAACCTTTCGGTTCAAGTTCTCCTGAGGAAAATAATTGAGAGAGTGAGGGAGCTCCTTCTAAACGGCGAGGAACTCCCTATGGACTCTGCCCTCTCAGAGGTTCTAAAAACTCAGGACATTGACAAGTTCTTCCGCCTTACAGACAGCAACGTTGTTTCATCTATCTATTCTCTCTTAGACGTTAAAGACCCCATTCTGAGGGACCTCTGTAACCGCTTAGTGAGGAGGAACTTCTTTAAGACAGTAGAGGTTACCCCCCACCAAGTCCTTGAGTTTCACGAAAAAGTTGAAAGGGCAGGTTACGACCCAAACTACTACTTTGAGGTTGTTGAGCCTTCAAAGGTGGCTTATTCCTACTACTCCCCAAGCGGAACGGACGTGATAAAGGTGAAGTTCGGAGAAAGGGTTGAAGAGCTCTCAAACGTTGCCCCGACCGATGCCATTAAAGCCCTTTCCCGAAAAGTTACGAAAATTTACGTGACAGTTCCCAAGGAGGTGGTAGGAGAAAGAGAATGGAGCTCAGAATAGAGAGGGAGATCATACTTGCCCCCTTGGCCGGTTACACCCACTCGGCCTTTAGGAGGCTTTGCAGGCGTTTAGGAGCTGACAGGGTCTACTCAGAGCTAATGAACGCAACGGGGATAATCTACAAAGGTGAGGAAAGGGAACTTGCCTACTTTACCGATGAGGAGCGTCCAATTCACCTTCAGCTCTACGGTAGGAACCCCGAAGAAATCGCCCAAGCTGCCGTAAAGATGGCTGAAAAGTATAACCCTGAGGCGATAGACATAAACTTCGGCTGTTCCGTTAAGAAGGTTTTAAAGGCAAAGGCAGCAGGCTATCTTCTCCAGTTCCCCGAGGAGATGGGAAGGGTAGTTAGGGAGACGGTAGAGGCTTTAAAGCCCTACGGCGTTCCAGTAACCGCGAAGATAAGGCTAGGATTTTACGAGGACACTCTGGAAGAGATTGCAGAAAACCTGTTAAAGGCCGGAGTTTCAGCCATTGCCCTTCATCCCCGTCTTGCAAAGGAGGGCTTTTCAGGCCGAGCCCGCTGGGAGAGGGTAAGGGACTTAAAGGAAATTGCCGGCGATGTCCCCGTTATAGGGAGCGGAGATGTTAAGAGCTGGAGGGAAATTGACGTAAAGTTTGAAGAAACGAACTGCGACGGCGTCATGATAGGGAGGGTAGCCCTTTCTAACCCTTGGATATTTAGGGAGTATAAAGAGAAAAGGGATATAAAAACGGGGTTAAAAGAAAGGGTTGAGTTTATTCTGGAAGAGCTCTCCCTGATGTGGGAGTTCTTTGAAAGGGAAAGAGCCTGTAAGGTTATAAAGGCTCAAATAAGTCAAATTTTCAAGGGAATAAGAGGGAAAGCCAAGCTAAACGATATGGTGATGAGAAGCAAATCCTGCGAAGAGCTCCTTAAGAGCCTTGAGCTGGTGCTGAACTCACAAGTTTAATGGCCTTTTTTATCTCCTCTTTTAGCTTGTCAAGTCCCCAGCCCTTTTTAGCGGAGATGAAAACCACGGGAGAGTCTGTTTCCGGAAGTTTTCCGGCTATGAGCTGGTAGAGCTCCTCTGACCTCTCATAGGAGTCAATTACCTTATCTATTTTGTTGGCCACGAAGATTTTGGGTTTATCCCAGCTCTTTAGCTTTTTAAGAACCTGCTCAACAGACCTTAGTTCCTCTTCAAGCTTTTCTGAAGAGACGTCAAAGACAATTAAAAGTAGGTCTGCCTCCTTTACCTCTGAAAGGGTTGCCCTAAAGGAGGCAATGAGCTCGTGGGGAAGGTTTCTGATAAAACCTACTGTATCGGAAATGAGAACGGTTTCCCCGTCAAGGTAGAGGGAGCCCGTCTTAACATCAAGGGTTGCAAAGGGAATGTCCTTTATAAAGACGTCCTTCCTCGTTAGTGCTTTAACGAGGGTTGACTTCCCTACGTTTGTATATCCAACGATTGCTACTGTCTTAAAGTTTTTCTTCTTCCTACCTTTTCTTATGAGCTCCTGCCTCTTTATCACTTCTTCAAGCTCTTCCCTTAGCTTGTAGATCTTCCTCCTTATCGCCCTTGCTTCTACTTCCGTTTTTGTCTCACCGGGACCCCTTGTTCCAACTCCACCTCCAAGACGGGAGAGCTCCTTTCCCTTCCCCCTTAAGTGTGAAAGCTGGTAGTAGGCCTTGGCAAGTTCAACCTGAAGCTTTGCTTCCTTTGTCCTTGCTCTCCTTGCAAATATCTCAAGGATTACCTCTGTTCGGTCTATTACCGGTAGTCCTGTGAGCTCTTCAAGGTTTCTCTTCTGGGAGTAAGAAAGTGGGTGGTAGGCAACTATAAGGGTGGCATTTTCGGTGTCTATCTCGGCAGTTTTTCCCTTACCTATGTACGTTGATGGGGAAAATGCTCTCCTTTTCTGGATGACCGTCTGGACAACTTCTCCGCCGAGGGCCTCTACTAAGCCCTTTAGCTCTTCTACGTCTATCTCTTCCTTTGGTCTTTTTACGGCAATTATGGCTATTTTTTCCTTTTGTAGATCCGTCCTATCTGTAAACATCATGGCTACCTAATATCTATTTAGGATAATTCCCTTATCCGTTATTGTAAAGGTTAGAACGATTCTGTAACTCATGGTTATGGATACTGAGTACTTGCCTCTGAATTTTCCTTTTAGCTTATGGAGTCTCAAAGATGGATGATTAGGGTTTAATTCAAGTAGCTTTAGAACCTTTTTGTAACGGGGAATTAACTCCGGATGTTGTTTTAAGAACTTCTTTTCTTTCTTTAGATAAGACTCCGGAAAAATCAGCTTGTATTTGTTCAAATTCCCAACCTCTTGAAATGTTCCTCAGCACTTTCAACGACAAATCTGTCATTCTCTATGTCCTTTTCAGCTTCCCTTATAGCGGCTTCAAGCTCAAGTTCTTTCAGTCTTTCGTACTCTTCCAGTGGAAGGACGACGAACTTCTGTTTTCCTCGGAAACTAACGAGAACGGAGTCAAACTTCTCAAGGAGTTTTGCTATGTAGGAGAATCCTCTTCTCTTTACCTCGTTAGCAGTAACAATCATTGTTTCCTCTAATAACGTATTTGGCATTACTGCTTAACCAATATAGTATAGCTAAGTGGTTTTGGTTTTCAACTTGTAAGTTTTTCCTTGTGCATCTTTTACAAATTTTTTACAATAAAGGGCGACCTTTAAGTTACGGAGGGCTCTAAATGTTTAAAGGCGGAATGGGGAACTTAAACCAATTGATGAAGATGGCTAAACAGCTCCAGATGCAGGCTGCAAGGCTCAAAGAGGAGATTGAGAACCGGGAGTTTACCGGAACTGCCGGTGGCGGTGCTGTGAAGGTCGTTGCGAAAGGCTCAGGAGAAATTGTCTCCGTAGAGATATCACAGGATTTAATAGACTCCGGCGACAAGGAGATGATTCAGGACTTGATTGTCGTTGCCGTTAATCAGGCTTTAAAGGAAGCAAGGGATACCCTCGGAAAGGAAATGGAAAAGCTAACCGGCGGTCTGGGAATAGACTTGGGAGGTCTTTTTTGATTTACCCCGAGAACCTTGAGTTCTTGATACAGTTTTTCTCCGAAATTCCGGGAATAAGCGAGAGGGCTGCAGAAAGGGCTGTCCTCCAGCTTTCAAGGCTGGAAGGGGAAAAAAGAAGGTTAATCCTTAACGCCTTAAGGGAGCTTGAAAGGGTAAAACCTTGTTTAGAGTGTGGACTTCCGGCTCAAGGTTCTCTGTGTGCCGTCTGTAAGGATCCGGAGAGGGATAGAACTTCCCTCTGTGTAGTTGAACAGCCCAGAGATGCGATTTCCATAGAGAAGTTGGGGGACTATAAGGGACTATACCACGTTCTTGGGGGTGTTATATCTCCTCTGGAGGATATTTCCCCTGAGGATTTAAACGTAGAGAGCCTCTTTAATAGAATTAGGAAGCACGGTGTAAAGACCGTTATCATAGCCTTGAACCCTACTGTAGAAGGGGAGGCTACTTCAAAGTTCCTGCTTGAAAGGCTCGCAAAGTTTGACGTTGAGGTCTACCGGATAGGTTACGGTATTCCCTACGGTGGAACCATAGATATGGCAGACGAACTAACGCTTAAGAGAGCCTTTGAGGATAAGAAACTCATAATCGGAGGAAAGTAATGATAGAGATCAGGTGGCACGCCCGCGGCGGTCAGGGTGCCGTAACAGCTTCTAAAATCTTAGCAAGTGCGGCTATCAGGGAGGGTAAGTACGCTCAGAGTAACCCTGACTACGGTGCAGAAAGGTCTGGAGCTCCCCTCCGCGCCTACAACAGGGTCTCTGAAAACCCAATTCCCCACCACTGTATGGTTTTAAACCCCAATATCGTCGTTGTAGTTGACCCAACACTCCTTAAGGCGGTTCCCTTCCTTGAAGGGACAGATGAGAACGCAATCCTTGTAATCAATACCGACAAGACTCCTCAAGAGGTAAGGGAAAAGTACGGAATCAAGGGAAGGAAAATTTACACTGTGGACGCTACGAAAATAGCGATGGAGGAGCTAAAGAGGCCTCTTATGAACATTCCGATGCTCGGAGCTCTCATCAAGGTCTTGGGAGGTCTCGTTGACATAAAGTCTGTTGAGGAGGATATCAAGAAGGCTTTCGGCAAGAAGCTTCCTCAAGAAGTTTTAGAAGCGAACATCAGA
>QNYI01000156.1 GCA_003978805.1 Desulfurobacterium sp. | reverse complement strand
TACGTTCCTGCACCCGCTCCCGTTCTCTTGGGGCATCACTTTTCATCTATCGCCGGTGCGGGACCAATTCTTGGTCCCATCAACGCCGCAAGCTCTTGGGGGTGGCTACCTGCCTACCTCTGGATAATAATCGGGAACGTCTTTTTCGGCGGTGTTCACGATATGAGTTCTCTCGTAGCATCAATTAGGAACAAGGCAAAGTCAATAGCCGAAATCGGAAGTATGTACCTTTCAAAGAGGGCAGGTTTTATCTTTAAGCTCCTCATATGGCTTGCCCTCCTTTACGTAATTGCCGTCTTTATAAACGTTGCACAGATGACCTTTAACGCCAAAATGCCGGTAGTGGAAAACGGGAAAATAGTAAAGGAAATCCCTATCGGCGGAGGTGTAGCAACCTCTGCCGTTATCTACATCGCCTTGGCCGTAATTTTCGGATTCCTCGTCTACCACCTTAAAAAGAGCCTTAAAGTCGCAACGGCCGTTTTCGTCATCCTTGTCTACGGAGCCGTTTACGTCGGCCAGCTCTTCCCCCTAAACCTTCCTCCGAACGCTTGGAACGTCATACTCCTCCTCTACGTTGCAGTAGCCTCGGTAACGCCCGTGTGGATACTCTTGCAGCCGAGGGACTACCTTTCAAGCTTCCTCCTCTACGGTGCGGTTATAGGAGCGGGAATTGGAATACTCCTCTCTTTTGGAAAGGTTGAGTCCCACCTTCCGGCCTTTATGGGTTTTTGGAGCTCCCACCATGAACCCCTCATTCCTCTCCTCTTTGTCGTTATAGCCTGCGGTTCTATCTCGGGATTCCACTCCCTCGTAGGTTCTGGAACTACGTCTAAACAGCTTGACAAAGAGAGCGATGCCTTAACAGTCGGCTACGGGGCTATGCTCCTTGAGGGTATCGTCGCCGTTATGTCAGTCATATTCGTCATGGCACTGGCCGGAGCCGAGTTTGAGGCGCTGAAAAAGAGCTCCAACGTAGGAGCTATCTACGGCGCCGGCATTGGGAAGTTTATGAACTTCCTCGGAATCCCTGAGACTGTCGGGATGGCCTTCGGCATGCTTGCCCTCTCATCTTTCATCCTGACAAGCACAGACACAGGAACAAGGCTTGCCCGCTACGTCTTCACCGAGCTCACAGGGATTAAAAACCGCTTCATAGCTACCGGAGCTTCCCTCATCATCCCTGCCCTCCTCGTCTTTTTAAAGTACAAAGAGCCTATCCCCGGCAAGGAGACTGTAAAAGTGCTACCGGCATGGAAGGCTCTCTGGCCGGTCTTTGGAGCAACAAACCAGCTAATAGCAGCCTTAGCGCTGTTTGTGGTCATGATTTGGCTAATAAAGACAGGTAGAAAACGTTACTGGTTCGTCCCGGGAATCCCGGCCATTTTCATGGCGGTAATTACCCTCTGTTCCCTTGTTATGCTATTTATTAAGTGGAAGTTAAGCGTAGTGGGAATAGCAGCCCTCGTTCAGGCACTCTTAGCCGTCTGGATATTCTACGAGGGGGCTCTGGCCTTAAAGAGACTTAAGGAGGAAGAACATGGAAGCTAAAAGCTTCGGGGAAAAGGTTTTCTTCATTGCAAACGGGATAAGGCTTCACATTAAGGAATACTTCCTCCGGTTAACCGGAACCTTTAACAAGTACGAGTACTGCATATCCTTTCCGTCCGTTCCAGAAGGTTTAAAGGCGGAAAAGTACATTAAAGGTTTTAAGGCCGTTTCCGTCCCCATTCCTGATGAGATATTTGAAGGGTGCGGGGTTGGAATACTCGTTAAGGCCGAGGATAAGGACAGGCTTCTTAAGCACTTTAAAGAGAAGGGTATCTTGGTCTCTGGAGTCTTTAAAAGAAACGGCAATTCCTTTAAAGAGGTGAAGGAGTGAGATTAGCGATCCTCGGTTCAGGAAGCTGGGGCTCTGCCTTAGCCGTCCACTTTGGAAGGAGGGGCTTTTTAGTTTACCAGTGGTGTAGGGAAGAGGAAATAGCAGAGGAGATAAACCTTAAAAGGAGAAATAGCGTCTTCCTTGAGGGAGTTACCTATCCAGAGAGCGTAAAGGCCACTGCCTCGCCCTCTGAAGCCATCAAAGAAGCCGACATCGTCCTATCTGTTATACCCACCCAGTTTACAGCCGACTTCTGGAGAAAGCACAGGGAGCTCCTTTCCGGTAAAACCCTCATCTGCGCAAGCAAAGGGATAGAGGTTAAAAGCCTTAAGACGCTATCAAAGATTTACTCCCAAATCTTTGGAGATTGCAGGAACTACTTCGTCCTGTCCGGGCCAACCTTTGCAAAGGAGATAGCCCAAGGACTCCCTGCAGCGGCAGTTATCGCAGGAACGAACGAGGAAGAGACTTTAAAGCTTGTAAAAACCCTAAATACAAAAACCTTCAGGTTCTACGCATCAACAGACATTGTAGGAGTAGAGCTCGGGGGAGCTCTAAAGAACGTCATCGCCATAGCCACCGGAATCTCGGATGGAATGGGACTCGGGAACAACGCAAGGGCAGCCCTCATAACGAGAGGACTCCACGAGATAAAAAGACTCGGGAAAGCCCTCGGAGCTCGGGAGGAGACATTTTACGGACTTTCAGGAGTCGGGGATTTGGTTTTAACCTGCACCGGAAACCTTTCCCGTAACAGGCAGTTTGGACTTGCAATTGGAAGAGGTGAAGGAGAAGTTGACAAAAAGTACGTCGTAGAAGGGGTTTACACCGTTCAGGCAGTCTACAGGCTGGCAAAAGAACTAAAGGTTGAAATGCCAATCTGCGAGGCGATTTACAAAGTAATATACGAGAAGAGAAAGCCAACTGAAGTAATGGAGGAACTCCTCTCACGCCCAGTAAAGGAGGAAAACTGCTAATGAGCTGTCTTGAACCGGAAAGAGAGGAAGAGTTCTTCTACATGACGAGGTATACGGAAGGGTTAATACCCACCTATAACTTCAACTACTCCATCCCGACCCTAAAACAGGAAATAGAGAAAAAGCTCCTCAAGCTAAAAAACGCCCTCGGCGGAGACGAAGAGAGGAAGCTGGAACAAATAATTTCCATAAACAGCAGGGTAAACTTCTCCTCCTCGGAAAAAGCAAAAAGTTACCGTTTTCTTATGGACAACTACATCTTTCCCTTCCTTAAACGACTCGTCGTTTACAGAGTTAACGAACCTGAAGGACTTAAAGAGCTCTCCCTCCTCATTGACGTGATAGAAAAGGAACTCTCTCTATGCTCAAAAACTCCCGAAAACATAGAAGATAGAATAGAGAGAACCTTTGATATCCTGATTTCCCATCTCTACCAGCTTTTATAAAAGCCCGTATGGTAGAATCCTTTGAGTATTAACTCTTTCAGGAGGAGAAAAAATGATAGAACGCTACATAGAAGACCTTGATGAGCTTAAGAGAAACTTCATAGAAATGGCCGACATGTCCAAAAAGATAATAAACGAGGCTATGGAAGCCCTAATTGAAAGGGACACCGAAAAGGCCGAAATGACCTACCAATACGACAGGCTCATAGACCTAAAGGAACTGGAGATAGAGGAAAAGTGTGTAAGAGTCCTTGCCCTCTACTCTCCAGAAGCTACAGACCTAAGGTTTGTCGTATCAATACTTAAAAGTATCGTTGACCTTGAAAGGGTCGGAGACCTTGCAAGGGACATCTGCGAAACGGCAATCCACCTTGCAAAACACCCGCCACTAAAGCCTTACGTAGACCTTCCGAGAATGTTACAGATAGTAAGCGAGATGTTAAAGGACTCTGTAATGGCGTTACTCAGGGGAGACGTTGAGCTTGCCAAGGAGGTCATAGACAAGGACGACATAGTTGATAGTTTCTACGATAGGCTCTTTGAGGAGCTAACCGAGATTGCAAAGAACAACCCGGAACACGGAAGCTTAGCCGTAAGGTTAATCCTTGTAGTTAAGTCCCTTGAAAGGGTCGGAGATCACGCAACGAACATCGCCGAATACGCCATATATTATAAGACGGGAGACGTCGTAAAGCACAAGAAAGCTCAGGAATACCTGAAAAAACTCAAGGAGAAGGAGAATGGAAAGGAAAGGTAGAGCTCCCGTCCTCATCGTTCTCCTGCTGGCGGTAGTCGCTGTCGTCCTCAGCCGTTCCCTCTACGTCATTGACGCCGGAGAGGTGGGTGTAAAGCTAAGGCTTGGAAAGGTGGACAGGGAGGAGCTCTACCCGGGAGTTCACATAGTCCTACCGTGGATTGAGAACGTCGTAATCTTCTCTACCCGCGTTGAAAAGATAGACATGACAGCAAAACACGGTAACCCGATTACGGCTTTAAGCGTAGAGGGACTTCCCGTTAGGCTGGACGTAACCGTCCTCTTCAGGATCGTTCCCCAGAAGGCGGACGAGATTTACAAGAACTACGGCGTGAACTTTGCCGACAAAGTAATCATCCCCATAGCAAGAGAGGTCGTAAGGAACGTCATAGCCCGCTACAAGATAGAAGACCTCTACTCAACAAAGAGGGGAGAGCTCCAAAAGACCATCTACGACGAACTTAAAAAAAGGCTACTAACAGCCAACATTCAGGTTGTTGACCTGCTCTTAAGGGACGTCAGGCTTCCCAAGAAGGTAGTTGAAAAGATAGAGGAAAAACTAAGGGCAAAAGAAGAAGCCGAGAAAATGAAGTTCGTCATAGAAAAAGAGCGCTTAGAAGCAGAGAGGAAGATAACTGAAGCCAAAGGAATCGCCGAGTCAAACAGGATTATTGCCAACTCCCTATCCGAAAAGTACCTCCAGTGGTACTACCTGCAGACCCTTAAAGAGCTCGCAAACAGTCCAAACAACACCTTCGTTATTACCCCCTACGACGGAAAACTTATACCCCTTTTAAACGTAAACAACAAAAACAAAAGCGGTAACGAGTAATGGAATTAACCAACCCACTCACCTACCTTCAGTACGGCTTTGGCATAAAGGCCGTAATATCTGCCATCCTAACCGGTATCACCTGCTCTGCAGTAGGAACTTACGTTATCCTGAGAAAAATGGCTTTTATAGGAGCTGGCCTCTCCCACGTTGCCTTTGCCGGAGTCGCCTTTGGCCTTTTGGTAGGGAGCTCCCCTATCCTCTGGGCTTTCCTCTTTTCAGCAGCCGCCGGGATAGCCCTGTGGTACTTTAGTTCTAAAAAGGCAGTCCACTACGACGTCACAATCGGCGTTCTCTTTGCCGTGAGTATGGGACTTGCTGTAGTCTTCTTAAGCTTTTCCAGTAGCTACGGCTCTGAAGCGCTATCCTACCTTTTTGGAAGTCCCCTAAGCGCAAGCACCTTAGATTTAATCCTCTTAAGTACTGCAACTCTCCTAACCTTCCTCTTTTACCTTTTCTTCTGGAGGGAAGTTTACATAGTGACTTTCAGCAAGGATATAGCCAAGGCCTCCGGCTACAACGTAGAGCTCATAACTTTCTCGGCCACAATTCTCATATCTCTGGTCGTAACCCTTTCAATTAAGGCAGTGGGAGCTCTCCTCGTTTTCTCCCTCCTCGTTATGCCGGCAGCGTCAGCTTACAGGTTCTCAAGGAGCTACGGCGAGTTCTTCTTCTTCTCGGTAACTTTCGGCTTTACCTCCTCCTTCCTCGGAATTCTCCTCTCATTCACCCTTGACATCCCTTCAGGAGCGGCAATTACACTTATTTCCTTCCTGATATTCCTACTTTCAGCAATAAAATAAGGGGCAAAAGCCCCTACTTGCCTTTAATAGCTTTAAGAACCTCCCTCACCCTCCTTCCAACGCTCCTCGCAGTTTCAAGCCCCCACTCGTCAATCTTAAACTCATCGTTAACCTGCTTTGCTACCGCAGCTCCTCCAAAGTGGGCAGTCGGGTCAGAGTCAGCAACAAGAATCATCCCGTGAATAAGAGCCCAAGCGTGAATCGCCTGCAAGGTATGCTCCTGCCCTCCGTGCCGCGTAGCCCCTACGGCTATGGCCGCACACACCTTATCCTTAAGCTCCCAGTTAACCCTTAAAGTCCTTGACCTATCAAAGAGGGTTTTCAGCATCCCAGTTATTGAGCCGAAATAGACGGGAGAACCGACGATGATGGCATCGGCTTCCTTCATTTTTTTCCCTATCTCCTGATAGCCGTCATTAACGACGCAAATGCCACCGTTTTTCTTGCAGGCATTGCAGACCTTACAGTACTCAAGCCTGTAATCGCAGAGGGAGATAACTTCCGTTTCAAACTCAGAGAGCTCTTTTAGGGCTTCTTTCAGCAGAATAAGCGTAGAACCCTTCCTGTGAGAGCCGTTTATCGCAAGAACCTTCACTCCCTCTCCTCCTTTAACTTCTTGACAAACCCCGGCTTAACCTTAGCAATTATATCTGAGGGAGAAGCCGCAAGAACTTTCACATTCTCAAAACCCTCACTTACAAGGTAGGAATAGGCTAAGGTAGCCCTGACCTTCTCAGGGCAGAAGGTAACTATAAGTTTATCCTTGGGTAGCTTCTCCAAACTTTCCGGGAGCTTATAGAGAGGAATGTTCATCCCGAAACCGACTTTAAAGAGCTCTACCTCCTCCTCAAACCTCACGTCAAGGAGTATAGCCTCACCCTTTTTCCAGAGTTCCAAAAAGGCGTCAAGCTGTATCTTAGGTCCTCCCGATGCGAAATAGTCAAGATCCATCTTCTTTATACGCTCTTTCAGCATCCTACCCTCCTTCAGCTACAACGTAGTTTATTAGTGTTCCTATCCGCTCTATTTCAACCTCAACCCTATCACCTGCACTTAAAGGACCAACCCCCGGCGGAGTGCCGGTTGCTATCACGTCCCCGGGAAGTAAAGTCATTACTTGCGAGACGAATGAAACAAGTTCAAAGGGCGAGAAAATCATATCCGCCGTGCTTCCCTCCTGCTTTACCTCTCCGTTCACTCTGGTTACGATTTTAAGGTCTGTGGGGTCAACGTCAGTCGCAAGCCAAGGGCCATAAGGAGCAAAAGTATCAAAAGACTTTGCGCGAGTATACTGAACATCCTTCTGCTGTAGATCCCTTGCAGTCACATCGTTAAAACAGGAGTAGCCGAGAATGTAATCCTTAGCTTCCTCCGGAGAGACCTTCCTACACCTCCTACCTATAACTACCGCCAGCTCCCCCTCGTAATCAACCCTTTCTGACATCTTAGGAAGAACAATCCTCATCTTATTGGCAATGACGGCCGTTGAGGGCTTCATAAAGAGAAGAGGTTCTTCTGGCAACGGTTTCCCCATCTCTTCAGCATGGGCTTTGTAGTTAAGCCCAACGGCCACTATCTTTGTAGGCCTCGTCGGTGAGAGAAACTTAACGTCTTTAAAGGTTAAAACTTCGTCGGTAGGAGTAACGCTTTCCATGAGCTCCGAAACTTTTGTCTCCTTCAAAGGCACTATCTCTATGCCTTTTACTAAACCGAAGATGGTTCTCTCTCCCGCTTTAAACCTGCCTATCTTCAATATCCTTCCTCCCGTTAGGTTTTCAAGAAAGGGCAACGCCGTACATTTTACCCGTTACTTCTATTCTATCACCATCGGCTATACCGGTAGAAGACGGAACAAGAACGGTAAAGTTCATCTCTTCAGAAAGAAGTCCAACCGAGTAAAGGGGTCTACCAATAAAAGCTACTTCCTTAATAGATGTCACTATCCCTATGATAGAATAGGTATTTTGTATAGAAAATATACAGGTATCAAAAAGGTCTTCCGGACGGGACTTAAACTCTGCCAGTAACCTCTCAGTTTCCCTCTCCCCGAGCTCCCTTTCAAGCTTCTCAGTAGCCTTCTCGTTTCCCCTAATAGCAAGCTTCAGAATTTCCCTGTTCTCATCGGCTATTTGATCAAAATGAAAGGGAGGCGGGAGCTTTTTAACCGAAGTTGCATAAAGAGTTAAAAGAACTTCCTGCTCCTGAGGAGTTCTCTCCGGAAGTTCACACAGGTTGCAGAGCTCAAAGAAGAAGCTGTTACCGGAGGAAATCTCCACAGCTTCAACAAGAAGGGAAAACTCTTCTAAGGATTGAATTTTAAAGTTAAAGTCCTCAAAGGTAAAGAGACTTCCACCTCGGTAAGCTAAGTAACAGCCGAGGGAGAGTTCTTCTTTCCTTGAAAAGATTGACTTAGATTCCTTTCTTAAAAGGTAGTGGTAAACGCCAAAGAGTTCATCAACTTTAAGGAAATTACACACTAACTTTTCTTGGGTATCTAAAAGATCCTCAAATACAAAGTGCCTAACCTCTAATTCCTCTCCCCTCTCCTTAGCTACTTCACAGGGTTCTTCAGCGATTAAGCCTAAAATACTGAAACTATCGTCCATCCAATCTCCCTATAAAGTTAAAAAGGGGAGGGAGCTCCCCCTACCTTACTGCTCGTGGATTTCAAGCTGGTTAAAGAAGAAAGGAATCTCATAAGCAGCAGACTCAGGAGAGTCAGAAGCGTGAACGGCGTTTCTACCTACGTCCGTTCCGTACTTCTTCCTGATAGTTCCCTCAGCAGCCTTGGCCGGGTCTGTAGCTCCGATAATTTCCCTTACCCTTGCAATAGCGTTCTCCCCTTCAAGAACCATAGGAACACAGGGACCAGAGGACATAAAGTCTGTAAGCTCATCGTAGAAAGGTCTGTCCTTGTGAACGATGTAGAACTTTTTAGCCTGCTCCTTTGTAAGGTGAACCATTTTTATAGCAAGGAGCTTTAGGTCGTTTTCCTGAAAGATCCTGATGATATCGCCTACAGCGTTCTTCTTAACAGCGTCCGGCTTGATGATTACAAGCGTCCTCTCTACCGCCATATCTTCCCTCCACCTAATCAATAAATTTGATTTTGAATTATCTTACAACTCACAAAAAGGGTCAAGCAGAAATAGGGAGGTAGCTATGGAAGCAATAAAAAACCTTACCAAAGTTGAAGACCAAGATTTCGCTAAGGCCATCTCTCCTTTCGCTCCTACGTATCAAAAAGCGATGATTATAGAAATCTCCCCCACCCCTAAAAGTATAGTAGAACTTGTTAATCTTGAACAAACCCTTCAAGAGAAAGTAGGCGAAAAAGTAGGCATTTCCTTAGTCTAAGTACTCTTCGGTAGCACCCCGACCTATTAAATTGAGAAAAATGGCACTCCTTAAAACCTCTCTCCAAATGCAAATTTTTCAAACTAAGGTAATCCCTACCCTCTTACCTACTTCTTTCTGTAAGGATTGTTTTAGCTGAACGAGCTCTACAATGTGTTGGGACGATGGAGATATCTCTATTATCATGCTCTTTTGGCGGGTAGGAGCAAAAGGGGAAATACTCATTCTCACTTCTTTCACTTTTAAACCTCTTTCCCTAAAGAAACGTAAAGCTACTTCATAGGCTTCCGCTAAGTCCTTGTCTTCAACTTTGGCAGGGTTTTTTATTACTTTCATGGCCAGCTCCAAAAAACAGTTCACTTAAAAAGTTTTTGCGTAGACTAGGACTTTGTCAAGGTAGCTCTAAGGTAAAGAAAAAGAGAAAAAGATGAGAAATGATAAAGAAAAAATTGAGAAAAACGTAAGAAGGCGTAAAGGGGCGTAAAAGGGGGTAAAGGGAGAAATCAAGAAAAAGATGAGAAATTTTTGGTCTGCTCGCTGGAATTTCTCATTTATTTCTTTACTTTCAAGAAAAAGCTGAGAAATTTGTTAGGTAATGTTAATTTGCAGGGAAGCTAAGAAAGGGTTATCATTTATACTAGGCGGTGGTGAAAGCCAGAAAGTCGCCCTGGCTGGCTGGTGGCACTCCCTTTGGGGAGTGGCATCTATGGAGGGGGTGGGCGTCCTCCCACCACCG
>QNYI01000054.1 GCA_003978805.1 Desulfurobacterium sp. | reverse complement strand
GTTGAAGGTTCAAAGAAGAGGTTAACAACGCACTTCCCTCTGAGAACAGAGAACTTCTTCCTCCCTTCCCTTAGGGCTTTTTTAACCTGACAGGAAAGCTCGTATATCTCGTAAAAGAGCTCCCTACTGATGTCCTCTGCCGAAATTAAGTGCTTCATTTTCCCCTCTTTTTCGGAAGTGGCTCCTTAATGGCTACGTAAAATAGATATGTAAGACCTAAAGTTCTTCTCTTACTTTAACCGCCAAGCCGTGAGCCTCAAGCCCTTCACACTCAGCTAAATCTCTTGCAAAGCGAGAAACCCTACTAAAACCTTCCTTAGTCACGTAAAGGACGGAAGACCTCTTCACAAAGTCGTAGACTCCAAGGGGAGAGAAGAACCTTGCACTTCCACCCGTTGGGAGAACGTGGTTAGGCCCAAGAACGTAGTCCCCTAAGGACTCACAAGTGTAATGTCCCAAAAAGATAGCCCCCGCGTTTTTTATGTAGTCAAGGAGAGCAAAAGGCTCCTTAGTAGCCACTTCAAGGTGCTCCGGAGCTATAAGGTTTGCTACCTCACATGAGTGATATATATCCCTTGTTATAAATGCCGTTCCAAAGTTCTCTATGGACTTCTGGGCAATCTCTCTCCGTTTTAGTTCTTTAAGTGTTTTACTCAAAGCATCTATGACAGCATCAGCAACATCCTCTCTATGGGTGACTAAGAAAGCTCCTGCAAGCTCGTCGTGTTCAGCCTGAGAAAGTAAATCAACCGCTACCCAAGCCGGATTTGCCGTTTCATCGGCAATTACGAGTATTTCACTGGGACCAGCCACCATATCAATATCCACGGTTCCAAATAGGAACTTCTTAGCAAGGGCAACGTAGATGTTCCCGGGACCGACTATTTTGTCAACTTTGGGAATTGACTCCGTTCCGAAAGCTATTGCTGCAATTCCGTGAGCACCTCCAACCCTGTAAATCTCGTCAACACCAGAGAGTTTCGCCGCAACCAAGGAGTAAGGGTTAACCTCTAAGGAATCCCTAACCGGCGTAATCATCACTACCTTCTCTACGCCGGCAACTTTTGCAGGAACGGCATTCATAATGACGGAAGAAGGATACGAAGCTTTACCCCCGGGAACGTAAATTCCTACACTCTCTAAGGGAACAACTTTTTGACCGAGAAGTATTCCGGGCTCAGTTACAAAGTAGGAGTTCTCCTTTTGATGCTCATGAAATTTCCTAACTCTCTCAACTGCAACCTTTATAGCATCAACAACTTCGGGCTCTACTTTATTGAAAGCTTCCTCTAACTCCTCCTCAGAAACCTTGATATTCCTTGAGTTAATCTCTACCTTATCAAACTTCCGAGCATAAGAAAAAACTGCACTATCCCCGTAGTTTTTCACATTCTCAATTATTTCTAGAACGCTCTGAGCGTACTTACTCTCTAGCCCTTGCCCACGGTTTTTAATTCTTAAAAGTTCAGGGGCGTTTTCCCAGTTCTTTTTCCTTAAATCTACTTTTCTCATAATCGCTCCTTTCGTATGAGGAGTTTCAGAGGAAAATTATAAACAAAGGTGGGAATCCTTAGGCGGGATTTTTAAAAGAGTATGGCGGAGAGGGCGGGATTCGAACCCGCGGTACGGGCTTTAAACCCGTACACCCGCTTAGCAGGCGGGCGCCTTCAGCCACTCGGCCCCCGCTCCGAATAAAGTGGTGAGCCGGGGAGGATTCGAACCTCCGACCTACGGATTAAAAGTCCGTTGCTCTACCAGCTGAGCTACCGGCCCACTTCTGGCGGAGGGGGAGGGATTTGAACCCTCGGAGGGCCGGTTAGGCCCTCAGGTGATTTCAAGTCACCCGCCTTCAGCCAGGCTCGGCCACCCCTCCGTTTCCCTGCAAGGGAAAGATATGCCTTTTACGTCGGGGTGTCAATCTTGGTACAGCAAACGATTTTTGTATAATTCATATGTGAACTTGAGCTAAGAACACAGGGTAAATGGCAAAATTGCAATTAGAAAGATGTAGCAGAAGGTTAAGACGGTTGACGTTGCTTGACAGATGCTTAAAATGAATGTTAAACTTGCTGTGATTGAAGACAAACGTTTTATAAAAAAACTTTGATGGGGAGGTCCCAAGATGAGAAAGGCACTTAAAGCAGCGACCCTGATGGGTCTGGCAACAGCACTCATAGTACCTGCTACTCCCGCAAAAGCGGCCGATATGGACATGGGAAGCACCAAAATTTCCATCAGCGGCCAGTTAAGACAAAGAATTGAGTGGTGGGCTAACAGGCTCGGAGACGACTTAGGTAAGGAAGTTCTCGGCACTTACAGGGCAAGGCTCCAAATTAAAGCGGAACTTTCCGACGGTGTAACTGCAGTTTTCACACCTCAAGCAGTAGGATACTGGGGTAATAGTGGCCAAGGACTTGCTCTTGACAACGCAAACACTGGTGATGTCTACATGCACGAAGCTTACATGCTTCTTGCAAATCCGTTCGGTATTGAAAACGTAATCGTCAAGATGGGTCGTCAAGAGGTTAACCTCGGTAACCAAAGGCTTGTTGGTGCAGTAGGCTGGTCTCAGGCCGGAAGATCCCTTGACGGAATCCTCGTTGGTTACGTAGCAGGTGACTACGGACTTGCTGGATTCTTCTACGGTAAGCTCAACGATAACGTTAAATTAGGCGCTTGGGGTGTTCCTGCTTCCGCAGACAACGATGGTGGCCTTGGAGACCTCGGAGACATTGACCTTTATGTTGCCACATGGCAGGGTAACTTCAAGCCATTTGGCTTTGGTGGAACATACGAAGTTACCGACATCTTCGTAAACCTCGCCGGCGATGCTAACATCAACACATTATACGCCCGCGTTACTCCTGTGTTTGACACAGATATGGCCAAAATCAAGGTTAACATTGAAGCAGCAACTCAGAGCGGAGACTCTCCTGACAATAAAGACTACGGTGGATACTTCTTCAGCGTAGGAGCAGGAGCCGAGTTTGCCGATGTAACTTGGTCCCCTGACGTATTTGTAGGATATGATTACTACTCTGGAGATGACGATCCAGATGACGGAGACATTGATGCATTCTGGTCTGTTCTCCCAACCGCTCATAAGTGGCTCGGTCATGCTGACGCAGTATGGCTTGGCAACTTCTATGCATTCAACGGAGCTGGTCTTTTAGGTCTTGAAAGCTATCCCGGTATTGAGGATCTCTACTTCAAACTTGGCGTAAAACCTGCAGCTAAAATCGCTGCTCACCTTGATTTCCATTACTTCCAAGCTGCTGAAGATGCACCTCTCGGGGGAGAGGATGATGTAGGTTGGGAGACAGACCTCGCAGTTAAGTACAAGTACAGCAAGAACCTCTGCCTCACCCTTGGTTGGGATCACTTTGATCCAGACGATGGATTCCTTGCCAGAACCGGCATGGATAACGATGATCCGGAAGACCACATCTGGCTCCAAGCAGACCTCAAGTTCTAAGTCTTAACCTTGGAAGAAACAAAAGGGGCGCTGATTGCGCCCCTTTTTTTATTTTCATAATTTTTGTCAATTAGAGGAGCTTAGACATGGGATACGCTGTAAAGATATACGAAGCGTTTAGGGACTTAGGCGAAGATAAGGCTTCCATTTTGGCGGAGTTCGTTGAGTATGTAGAATCCCGCAAGAGTGCTACCTCGCAGGAACTAAAGGAAACAGAGCTAAAGCTTACAAAAGAAATAGAGCAGGTTAGGAAAGAACTTAAGGAAACGGAGCTCCGCCTCCAGCGGGAAATTGAACAGGTCAGGAAAGAACTTAAGGAAACGGAGCTCCGCCTCCAGCAGGAAATTGAACAGGTCAGACTTGAAGTTGAGCAGGTTAGAAAAGAGCTAAAGGAAACAGAGCTTAAACTCACAAAAGAAATAAGTGAAACGAAAGCCACAATAGTTAAGTGGATGTTCCTCTTCTGGACAGGTCAGTTAATAGCTGTAGCCGGCCTTTTAAAACTTATGTTAAAGTGACCTTAACTTTCTGCAGATTTAACTATCAAGATAGGTTTATCAACGGCTTTTATCACATCTAAAACCTTCCCTACCCTGAAAAAGGAAAGGGATTCTGCGGTTACACCAAGGGCAACGAGCTTTATATCGTTTTTCTCAGCGTACTCTGCTATAACTTCATCAAGTTCGCCGGGTATCATAAGAACTCTCGTCTTTATACCACTTTCTTCAAACTCCCTTGCAAGCTCCTGCATCTTCCTGAAAGTTTTTTTCAGCCCTTCAACGTAACCTTCGTTCATCGCTCCTCTAAGGGCGTTTATCTTCTCCTCCGTATCGTACTCCTCTTTTTGGAGTAACCCCCACTCCGAAGGGACAAGAACGTAGAGCAGGTGAACTTCCTGACAGCCGGCTTCTTTCAGCTTAAGGATGTAAGGCTTTACATTGAGACTTGCCGGTTTAAAGTCCACCGGGTAAAGAATCTTCTGAAACAGCATTACTCCTCCCTCCTTTTAACGATTAAAACGGGACAGCTTGCACTCCTGATGACATCAGTGGAAACGCTACCGAGTAAGATCTCTGTAAGTAGTCCCTTTCCATGAGCTCCCATAACTATTAGTTTCACTCCCTCTTTCTCGGCAACATCAACTATTTGCTTGGGAATGTTGCCGTACCTAAGGTAAAGCTTAACAGATAGGCCATCGGCCTCCAGCCGACTTTTTACCGCTTCTAACCTTTCAAGTAGAGAAGTTAAGTACTTCTGGTCAGCTTCAGGAAGAACCCTGTAGAGCTCCCTCTCTTTCAGAAGTTCAGCTCCCTCGGGAAGTTCAACCGACAAGTCATCAACAACGTGAACGACTACTACTTCTTTTTCGCCGGCTTCCTTTAACTTCCTTACGTAATCAAGGGCAACCTCCGCTAAGGGAGAAAAGTCGGTTGAGTAGAGAACCTTCTCAAAAAGAGGCATACTCTCCTCCCCTCAAGAACCTTTACGAGTAACTGCGTAGGGAGCAGTATCCAAAACTGGCTCCACATCTAACTCTTCTATTAGTTTACCATTTCTGTAAACTGCAACGTTAACTTTCGGTTCATTCTTAGCATCAGAGTACCTTGCAACTATACCTGCAGAAGTTTTCAGAACATCCCTTTCCGGTTCTCCTTTGCACCTTAAAAGAGCATCGGGAGAGGGGACACCGGGAACGGTGAGGAAGTAGTCACTGTCCTTGAGGGATTTCCTTATCTTTGCGTTCTCCACGGCGTTTCTACCGACGACGAGCTTACAGTTACCGACCCGAAAGTGTCTTCCAACCTTCAAGAGTTTCACGTTTTCCCACGTAAGTTCATCGTGTTCCATCAGATCCTTAACCTTAACTGCAAAGGATGGTTCTGTAAGGAGGCAACCGCCTGCCGGCGTAGGTAAGCTATCAACGTCTATACCGAGATTTTTCAGTATCTCAGGGTAGCGCTTCCGAGAACGTCCTTTAAGGTCAAGGAGCTCTTCCTTATTTACAATCCCCTGCTCCTCATAGATTGTCGGAGACAAAAGCTTTCCAGAAAGGGGTCTTAACACCCTGCCCTTTAGACCCGAAAGTTTCTCAATACTTCTAAAGGCTTGCATATGTTGAGACATTGGCCTCTGGCCGAGAACTTCCCCTGTAGCAATTATCCCTTCCTCTCCGGCAATCTCCTTTAACTTTTTCAACATGTAGGCCTTACAGTCTATACAAGGGTTAACGTTCTTTCCGTAACCGTAGACAGGGCTTTTCAGCATCTCAAGGTAGTCATCGCCGGCTTCAACAATCTTTAACTCAATACCGAGCCTTTCCGCAAGCTCTTTTAGCCTTCCCAGCTCTTTTTCAAAAAAGGGAGAAGTAATGTGAACCCCGACAACTTTAAAACCTAACCTCTTTAGGAGCTTAGCAGCGATTATGCTGTCCAACCCTCCAGAAAAGAGCAAGTACGCCTTTCTCTCCATAGACACTTTCTCCCTCAGGATTTAATTTAAAAGTAGGAGATAAAAGAGAAAACCACAAGGAGGAAGGGATGGCAACCCTAAGACTAAACCTCATCGGTGACGGTATTGACCTTACAGGTGCAATTAAAAACACTCTGCAGGAGAAGTTCGGAAGACTTGAGAAGTACTTAGGGGACGATGAAGAGAGGGAAGTCTTCGCAGATGTAATCGTTAGAAAGGAGAAGTACAGGGCATCTGTAGAGATAGTAATATACAACGTTTTTGACCACACACTAAGGATAAAGAAAGAAACCGATGACCTCTACACTGCTGTAGACTACGTTGTTGATGCAGCAGAGAAACAACTCAGAAGGCTAAAGGACAAAGTTCAGAATCAAGCAAAGAGGGAAGCCCAGAAGGCCAAGAGGCAGATTACTTTTGTAGAAGAGGAAGTCAGGGAAAAACCTATTGAAATAATAGAGGTTGAACCGGAGCTCTACAAGCCTATCACCGTTGAAGATGCCGTAATAAGGCTCTTAGGCTCCAACAGGGAGTTCTTTGTCTTCTGCAACGTTGAAACCGGTAACGCTGCCGTCGTTTACAAGAGAAAAGACGGGAACATAGGCCTCATAGAGATGCCCTCCTGTAAGTAATTCCTTTCCTTTGGCCTCCTTCGGGAGGCCGGTTAAAATATCCACCGCAAACTTCAGAAGAGGAAGGTTTTTTTATGGAATTTCAGGTTATCAAAAGGGACGGCAACGCAAGACTCGGAATTTTAAGGGGAACTCACGGGGAAACGGAAACTCCGTGCTTTATGCCTGTCGGAACGCTTGGAGCAGTTAAAGGGGTTACTTGGGATAGAATAAAGGAAATGGGATACTCTTTAGTGCTATCAAACGTCTACCACCTCTATTTACGTCCGGGACTTGAAATACTTAAAGAGGGGGGGGGCCTCCACTCTTTTACAGGCTGGCAAAACCTCATCCTTACAGACAGCGGGGGGTTTCAGGTATTCAGTCTCTCTAAGCTCGTAAAAATCACAGAGGAGGGTATCTACTTTAAGTCCCACGTAGACGGCTCTGAACACTTCTTCTCTCCGGAATTTGTAGTTGAGTTTGAGGAGAAAGTAGGCGTAGATATAGGGATGGTTTTAGATGAGTGCACTCCCTACCCGGCAACTTACGAGTACGCTAAGTACTCAATGGAAAGAACTGTAAGGTGGGCACTGAGGAGTATAAAGGCAAGGACGACAGATAAGACAGCAATTTTTGCAATTGTTCAGGGGGGAGTTTACGACGACCTGCGCTTAAAGTGCGTAGAGATGCTATCAAACCTCTCCTTTGACGGCTTTGCAATAGGAGGCCTCAGCGTAGGAGAGCCAAAAGAGGAAATGTACAGGATAACAAAACTTATAGCCCCGCAGCTTCCGGAGGATAAACCCCGTTACTTAATGGGAGTCGGGAAACCGGAAGATATTTTAGAGGCCGTAGAGGCCGGCGTTGATATGTTTGACTGCGTTATTCCTACAAGGAACGCAAGGAACGGAACTCTCTTTACGTCAAGGGGAAAGATAAACATAAAAGCTGCAAAGTTTAAAAAGGACTTTTCGCCGGTAGACCCCGAGTGTGACTGTTACACCTGCAAAAACTTTACAAGGGCTTACCTCAGACACCTCTACGTTTCCGGAGAAATAAACGCCGCCATTTTAAACACCATACACAACTTGCACTTTTACGCTAAACTCATGGAAAACATAAGAAATGCCATAAGAGAGGGCAGGTTCTCGGAGTTTAAGAAAAGCTTTCTGGAGAAGTATCTACAATGGGAAAGGAGTGGATAAAAGAAGAAATAACCTTTTGGAAGGAACTGTTCTCCTTCTTTTCAAAAGTCCTAATCCTTATCGTTTCCGGCGTAATAGTAGACATAAAGTCTAACAATAAGGCCTCTGGTACAGATTTCTTAGGTTTTCTGGTAGCGGTTCTCTTTTTAATAGCCCTGCTTTTTATACTTGCTAAGTGGAGAAAAAATATTAGACTTTTAAAAAAGGAGGGATAAAATGAGTGTGGAGACTCTTATAATAGGGTTATCTCTTTCACTACTTGCAATACTAGCTTTAACAGTTATCTGGATAGGTATTTCCGATATGAGGGAAGGGAGAAAAGAAAGAAGCTAAGAGTTGGTTAAATATTCAAGGACTCTTCTGTACTGTAGGGGGAGCTCCACTTCAAACTCCATCCTCTTCCCCGTCCTCGGGTGGTCAAAGGCCAAGTAGTAGGCACAGAGGGCGTGCATTCCCATCTCTTCTATGAGCTTTCTGAGGGTTTCATCCTCAATACGAGAAGGTTTATAGCCGTAAGTCCTGTCCCCAAGTAAGGGATGCCCCAAGTAGGACATGTGAACCCTTATCTGGTGAGTTCTGCCGGTTTCAAGCTTGCACCTTATTTCAGAAACGTTGTGCCTTGGGAACTTTCCGATTACCCAGTAGTTCGTTATCGCTTCTTTTGGTGAAGTCGTCCTCGGAGAGAACTTCTTCCTGTCAAACTTGTCCCTTCCGATAGGAACTACTATACAGTCGTGCTCTTTTTTGGGGATGCCGAGGATGAGAGCTCTATAAAACCTCCCTACCGTCCTCTTTTTAAACTGCTCAACGAGGGACTGCTGAGCCAAGTCGTTCTTTGCAACGACTAAAAGCCCCGCCGTGTCCTTGTCAAGCCTGTGGACGATCCCCGGCCTAAGAGTCCCTCCTATCCCCTGAAGGTCTTTACAGTGGTAAAGGATGGCGTTAACGAGCGTTCCGGAAGTGTGTCCCGGAGCCGGATGAACAACAAGGCCAGCCGGCTTATTTATAACGATAACGTCCCTATCCTCGTAAACAACGTCAAGGGGGATGTTCTCCGGTTCAAGCTCTAAAGGTTCTGGCTCCGGTATTTCAAAGGATACTCTCTGTCCCTCTTTAACCTTAAAGGAGGGCTTTTTTACAACAGTTCCGTCAACAGAGACGAGTCCCTCCTCTATGAGCTCTTTCGCCTGAGAGCGAGAGATATCTGCAACGACAGAAATAAACTGGTCAAGCCTTAGCTTGTGGTGGGAGTTCTCCACAGTAACTTCCGGCATCCTTCCTCCTTGAAAACTTTAAGAGTCTTTCGTAATTTAACCCAAACAGAGTAAAGGGAATAACTTATGGAAAGAGTAAAGTGTCCAAACTGCGGTAGAAGGACAAGCTGGGAAGACAATCCCTTTAGACCTTTCTGCTCAGAAAAGTGTAAGCTCGCAGACCTTTCAAAGTGGCTAAACGAAGAGTACACGGTAATAGTGGAGGAGAGCTCCCTTGAAGAAGACGAAGCTAACCCCGGCGCTTAAGCAGTATTTAGAGCTAAAAGAAAAGTACAAGGACGCTATTTTAATGTTCCGAATGGGTGATTTCTACGAGATGTTCTTTGAAGATGCCGAAATAGCCGCCAAGGAGCTTGAAATAGCCCTTACCTCAAGAGCTTTCGGTAAGTCCTCAGAGAGAGCTCCTATGTGTGGAGTTCCATACCACGCCGTAGAGACCTACATAGCAAAGCTCGTTAAAAAAGGCTACAAGGTTGCAATATGCGAACAGCTTGAAGAGCCGAAGCCGGGGAAAAAGGTTGTAGACAGGGGAGTTGTAAGGGTCATCACCCCGGGAACTTACTTTGAAGACGAAAGTGAAGATAGATTCTTAATGACGGTCTACCCGTTTAAAAGGAGTTTTAGCGTTGCGTGGACGGAGCTCTCAACCGGCGACCTCTACTTTACGAGCGTTGACAGGAAAGGCTTTCAGTCCCTCCTTTCAAAGTTCAGACCCAAAGAAATAATCGTCCCGGAAGGTTTCTCAGACTACCCCGGAATAAAAGAAATCCTCCCGGAAGCAA
>QNYI01000109.1 GCA_003978805.1 Desulfurobacterium sp. | reverse complement strand
TTTTGGAGCTCTATCAACAATTAGGCTTAAAAACCCAGCAACCAAAGAAAGGATAACGGAGGTAACTAACCGATATACTGTAAAAAGAAGTCCGAATATCCCGTAGGTAGCTACTATAGAATCAACGCCAGTAATGGGAGTAGAGATAGTAAACGTTAGAACAGCTCCTTTGTTAGCACCTTTTTCCCTCAGTGCTCCAATGAACGGAATTACACTACACGAACAAATCGGTAAAGGTATTCCTAAAAGAGCCGCTTTAATCAACGACCTCCAATTTCTTTCTCCGAGTTGCTTCTTTACAAAATCGTCAGGAATCAACTCGTGGAGGATACCAGCTACAAAGAATCCGACAATTAGGTAAACTGCTATGGAATTGGCAAATAGGAAGACATTTTTAAGAAAGTCTATTAGGTAACTCACTTTTGCCTCCAAGTCTTACACATTTCCCTTAAGGGACATTCTGTACATTTCGGTTTTCGTGCCTTACAGATGCTTCTCCCCAACCTGATGAGGTTGTAGTGAAACTTCCTGTTAAAGGTCGCCGTAAAGTATCTTTCCATAAATTCTGAAATTTTTTCCCTACTCCATCCCTCCGGAAATACACCGAGCCTCTTTAAAACCCTGAAGCAGTGGGTATCTACCGGGAAAGTATTTTTCCCGAAGGCAAAAGTTAAGACTACTCGGGCAGTCTTACTTCCGATAAAAGGGTAACTGGTAAGGAGTTTTATGCCTTCGTGGGGAGGAAGTTCTCTTAGCCTTTCCTCAAGGATAGGCCAGTCCTTCATTACCGAAGTTAGGGCTGAGAGCTTTTGACTGAACATTCCGCACGGGCGAATTGCAGGAAGGAGCTCCCTCTCTGAAAGCTGCGGAATCTTCAAGAGGTCGTTACCTGTCACCTCCTTTAGGTTTTTAAGACACCTCTCTGCGTTCTTGTCCGTTGTGTTCTGGCTAAGGATGGTGAAAACTACCTGTTCTACCGGCGTTCTGTTAGGGCGGTGTGGATACGGGAAGAGGGTTTCAAGGATAAACGCAATTTTCTTTATCTTTTTTAGGAGCTCTTCTCTGAGCATACCCTTTCGCCCCAACCGGGAAAGAACGACAAGGTCACTCTATTGTAACATAAAGCATTTATAAAGAAACTCTCAAGACTAAGAGGTATAAAGGGAAAAGAAGCGTTGAAAAGAATATGATTGAAGCTGCTGTCTCGGGAGATTTCCCGAAACGCTCACAGAGAACGTAGTTAAGGATGGCAGAAGGGAGGGAAGACTGAACGATTAAGACCTTCTTTAAAAGGGGAGGGCAGTTTAAAAAAGTTGCAAAGGTAAAGGCAAAGAAACTTCCGCCGAAGAACCTCAAAAGCGTCCCCAAGAGACTTTCTCTTAACGAAGAGGGATTTATCCTTGAAAGGCTTATCCCGATTGATACGAGCATTAGCGGAAGCGTAGCGTCCCCGGAAAGTTTCACTATTTTCTCAATTCCGGCAGGAATTGAGACATCTCTTAGTAACAGAGAAAGAAGAAGAGCATAGATCAAAGGAATCCTTAGAGCAGAAACCAAACCTTCCTTTAAGCTACCTTCAAGGATTATTATGCCGAGAGTAAAGTGGTAAACGGCCATTACGACCATGTAAGTTACTGCGAAAGGGAGGGCTCTCTCTCCGAACATGAGGTAAATCAGTGGAATTCCCAAGTACCCAGCATTCATGACAACTGCTGATATCTCAAAGGCCTCGTTTCTCTTTCCCAAGTAACTTTTTTCAACGAGTAGGGATAGGAGGTAAACTCCACCAAATACTCCAAGGGCTGTAACAAGGATGGAGCTAAAGCTTGAAAGGGAAATTTCAAGGCTTCTAAAAGAAGAGAAGATAAGGGCGGGAGCAAAGAGGTAGAGAACTATAAACGAAATGGTATCAGTCCTTAGCTCCGAATTTAACTTTCCTAAAAGGAAACCTAAACCTATCAGAAGGTAAATGGGAAGTATGACGTTTAAAAGGAGCTCTCCCATCTCCTTATACGTTTCCTTTAACTCTCTCGTTTCCTTTTCTTACCGTTACTCCGATAGAGTCAAAGAACTCAAGGAGGGGAATGGCGAACTTCCTCGTCACCCCGAGGTAGTCTTTAAACTCCCCCACAGAGAGCGTCTCTTTCTTCCCAAAGTGTTTCCTTAAAATCTCTTTAATCTTCTTGATAGCGGTAGGACTGTAGATGAAGTTTCCTACCCGGAAGTAACCTTTTCGGTTTACGAGGTAAGAGGCAATTAAGTTCGCCTCTTCTTCCGAAACTTTAAGCTCTGCAGAGAGTTCCTTAACCTCCGGGGGAGAGAAGCCCCTCTTCTCCACGAGTTCTTCAACTTCCCTTACGAGAGTTTCAAACCTCGTACCCTTCTCTGAAGGGGTAAATCCCTTAAGCCTTACTATCCCTCCCCTCTCCTCAAGCTTACCCTCTTCAACAAGCTCTCTGACCGCCCTTGCCAGCATATCGGAAGGAACAGAGAGCTTGCTTTTCAAGGACTCCTTGTTTATCCCCTCGGCTATAGGGTACTCCTCGTGGTAACTCTCAAGGGTTTTAAGGAGCTCTTCTTTTAATTTTTCAAGAAACTTGGCAGGGTAGAGTTTCCCGGAAAAAGAGAGGAGATCTCCCCTCTCTTCAAGCTCCCCTACAACGCTTAGAGCTCTTTCCGGCGAGAGGTTCAAGAGCTGAACAAAAGAGCTTGACTCCAAAAGACCGGGGAACTTCTCAACGTAAAAAACTACGAGCTCCTCTACGCTCTTTTCCTTTAGAGCTCCCAGAAACTCTAAGAACTCTTCCCTAAAACGGCGACGAAACTTTTTAGTAGGGACGGGGTTCAAAATTCTCCCTCCCCCGATAACCCTTGCAGGGGAGTAGTTGCGGATCACGAACCTGTCACCGTAAACGGCTACAACCTCTCCTTTTAACCTAACCTGTGCAAGGGCTGTCTCTCCCGGTAAAAGCTCGTCCCTGTCAACGAGGAAAACCTCCCCCTCAACCTCCCTTGTAAGGTGGTGGAAGTGAACCTTATGACCCGACTGTAGGATAAGGTCTGCTTCCTTAGAGAGGGTAAGTTCAACGTCAACCAAGGGAGAGGGTCTAAGGTAGCCGGGGGTGGCGACGAGGTCTCCCCTTTCCACTTCCTCCTTTGAAACTCCCAGAAGGTTAAGGGCTGTCCTCTGGCCGGCCAGAGCCTCCTCCACACTTTTGCCGTGAACCTGAACGCTCCTTACCTTTACCCTCATCCCTTTTGGAAGTATTTCAACGGTATCCCCGGCCTTTACCCTCCCTGAAAGCAAAGTTCCCGTAACAACCGTTCCAAAACCCTTTACAGTAAAGGAACGGTCAACCGGTAACCTAAGAATACCTTCTGGACTCTTCGGCTCCACCTCCTCAGAGAGCTTTTCCATCTCGCTAAGGAGCTCCTTCAGCCCCTCACCGGTCTTTGCCGAAACGGCAACGAGGGGAGCTCCCTCTAAGAAAGTTCCCCTTAAAAATTCTCTAACGTCCTCCTCAACAAGTTCCAGCCACTCCTCGCTAACCAAATCTTTCTTAGTAAGGACAACAATTCCCTTTTTCGTCCCAAGAACTTCACAGACCGTTAAGTGCTCTTTTGTCTGGGGCATTACCCCCTCATCTGCCGCTATAACGAAGAGGACAAAGTCTATACCGTGAGCGCCAGCAAGCATGTTCTTTATGAACCTTTCGTGCCCGGGAACGTCAACAATACCTATGAGGGTGCCGTTGGGAAGTTCTAAGTGGGCAAACCCCAAGTCAATCGTCATACCCCGCCGTTTCTCCTCTTCCCAGCGGTCGGTGTCAATCCCGGTCAAGGCCTTTATAAGGGTGGTCTTCCCGTGGTCTATGTGCCCCGCCGTTCCAATAACTAAGAACTTCCTACTTTGCATAGTCAACCGCCCTCGTTTCCCTGATAACGGTAATCTTTATCTGTCCCGGATACTGAACCTCTTCCTCTATCTTCCTTGAAATCTGGTGGGCAAGGAAGGCGGCCTCTTCATCGGTAATTCTGTCCGGCTCAACCATTATCCTCACTTCCCTACCTGCCTGAATTGCAAAGGCCTTCATAACTCCCGGGAATGACTCTGCAATGCTCTCAAGCTTCTCAATCCTCTTTATGTAAGCCTCTAAGCTCTCCCTCCTTGCTCCCGGCCTTGCAGCGGAAAGAGCGTCGGCCGTTGCAGCACATACAGACTCAAGGCTTGTAAACTCAGCTTCTCCGTGGTGGGCAGCTGCAGCATTCACTACAGCTTCGGGTTCACCGTACTTTTTGAGAATGTCCGCCCCTATTAGAGCGTGAGAGCCTTCAACTTCGTGGGTAACGGCCTTCCCTATGTCGTGAAAGAGACCTGCACGCTTAGCAAGCTGAACGTCCGCTCCAATCTCTGCGGCAATCATACCGGCAAGGTAAGCCACCTCTTTAACGTGCTGGAGAACGTTCTGGCCGTAGCTGGTTCTAAACTTTAACTTCCCGAGGAGCTTTTTGAGTTCCTGGTGAACGTTATCTATTCCGAGCTCAAATAGAACCTCTTCAGCAGCAGCAATAATTTCCTGATCAATTTCCTGCTTTACCTTTTCAACGACCTCCTCTATCCTTGCCGGGTGAATCCTTCCATCAGCTACAAGCCTTTCAAGGGCAATCCTTGCAATTTCCCTCCTTACAGGGTCAAAGGAGGAAATCGTAACGGCCTCAGGTGTATCGTCAATAATCAGGTCAACTCCCGTGGCAAGCTCAAAGGCCCTTATGTTCCTACCTTCCCTCCCGATAATCCTTCCCTTCATCTCGTTGTTAGGGAGGTCTACAACTGCCACCGTCGTCTCTGCAACTACGTCGGTAGCAAGCCTCTGAATTGTCGTCGCAAGTATCTTCTTTGCTCTTTTCTCCAAGTTCTGCTCAAACTCTTCTTCCATCTTCTTGTAGCGAACGGCAAGGTCTCGCCTTATCTCTTCCTCCATACGCCTCATGAGCTCTGCCTGAGCTTCCTCCTTCGTCATACCGGCAATTTCCTCAAGTTTCCTGAGCTCCTCCTCCAAGACCTGCGTAACTTTCATGTCCTTCTCAAGGAGCTCCGCCTCCAACCTTTCAAGTTCCGCCTTTTTCTCCTCAAGCTCCGCCTCAAGCTTTTCTAAGAACTCAGCCCTCTTGTCCAAGTTCTCTTCCCGCTTGTCAAGCGAAGACTCCCTCTTGTCAAGGAACTCTTCCCGCCGTAGCAACCTCCTCTCAAGCTCCGAGAGCTCCCTCCTTTTCTCCCTAATCTCATCTTCCAACCTCTCCTTTTCCTTCAGAACCTCTTCCTTGGCCTGAAGGAGAGCTTGTCTCTTCATCTCCTCAAACTTCTCACGGGCTTCCTGCAGGAGTTTCTCGGCCTTAGCCTTTAGCTCAGAGGCTTCCTCTTCTGCCTTTTGGATAATTCTCTCAGCATCTAACTTCGCCTCCTCCTTTACCTTCCTCTCAATTTCCTCCCTTTCAACGTGCCCCTTCCTCATGCCGACAACGTAGCCGGCAGCAAGACCGGTAAGAATGGCCAGTATGGCAACGAGAATTAGCTCCATTCCTTCCTCCTTATCTCCCTTTTTTCTGTAACAACAAGGTCCATCGGTACGTCGTGGGAGTCCACAGGAATCGCCTCCACGACTTGAAAGTCAAAGCAGATTCCAATTTTAGCTCCTATTCGCCATCTGGCAAGGAAGCGGTCGTAGAAACCGCCACCGTAACCGATCCTAAAACAGTTTAAATCAAAGGCTACTCCCGGAACAAAGACGATATCCAACTCCCTCACAAGGCGGGAAGGCTCATAGGGAGGCTCTAAAATGGAACGGTAGCCGGGGGAGAGCTCCGATAACGAGAATACCTCAAGAGGAAGGATTTCCTTACCTAAAACGCGGGGGAAAACCACCCTCTTACCTTGACAGAGGCACCACTTTGCAAGGGGAAGGAGGTCAACTTCCCCCTTAAAGGGGGCATAGAACATAAGAACATCTGCACCTTGGGGTAGAAGTGTTTTTAGCTTCTCAACTATTTGGGAGCTCCTCTTCTCTCTCTCTTCTTCTGGGAGGAGTTGCCTCCTCTTTTTTATTTCTTCCCTTATTTCTTCCTTTGTCAGCACGCTACGTGCCTTAAGGCGCTATTTTCTTGGAGGAGGTTACAAGTAGCTTATGGGCACCCTCTTCAAGACGCTTTATCTCCTCTCCAAGCTCCTGTATCTGCTTCTTTAAAAGCTCATTTTCATCAAGGAGGTAAAAGCAGGCAACGACCAGCGCCTTCTCCAGCGTAACTTTACTGTTCCCGGTTTTTATCCTTTCAACCATTTCCTCAAGGCGCTGGGCAAGATACTTTACGTACTCAGGGTCTCTGTCCGTCTTTATATTGAACTTCCTTCCTGCTATTACAACCTCTACAGTCTGTGGTAGGCTCACAATCTTCCTCTTAGGTTCTGAGCTTAGCTCCAATCTTTTCAAGCTCTTTTATTATAACATCCATAATCCTATTAACCTCCTCATCAGAGAGCGTTCTGTCGGGAGACCTAAAGAGGAGAGAGTAGGCAACGCTCTTTTTACCATCCGGAATACCCTTTCCGGTGTAAACGTCAAAAAGTTTCAGCCTCTCAAGGTACTTTGCAGATCTCCTTATAACTCTTTCAACCTCTGCAACCGGAAGGTCTAAGTCAACAAGGACGGCAATGTCCCTGCTTACCGGCGGGAACTTGGGTACAGGAAAGAAACGCGTCTCCTTCCCTTGGGAGAGTTTAAGGAGCTCCTCCAAGTTTAGTTCCCCCACAAAAATGTCCTGCTTTACATCAAACCTCTCAAGGACATCGGGGTGGAGTTTCCCTATGAAACCGACCTCCTCACCGTCCACAGAGACCTTTGCACTCTGGCCGGGATGGAGGTAAGGTTCACTTTCTAAAGGTTTAAACTCGGGGGAGAGCTTAAGGAGCTCCATCAACAGCTCAACGATTCCTTTTAGGTCGTAAAAGTCTACGTCCCTTTCACCGTAAAGACCTTCTGGGACTTTACCGGTAAGGACAAAACCAAGGTGTAAAGGTTCCTCCGGGAGCTTCTCACCCCTGCTAAGAAAGACACGGGCAACTTCAAAGAGGAAAACGTTCCTCTCGTTCCTGTTTATGTTCAAACAGGCATTCTGGACAAGGCTCGGGAAAATCCTGTCCCTCATAAAGCTCCACTCTTCGGAGAGGGGATTGGCAATCCTTACGAGATTCTCAACGCTTAAGCCAAACCTCCCGTAGAGTTTCTCCCCTATGAAGCTGTAGTTAACGGCCTCGTTCAAGCCGTGGGCTGCCAAGAACTCCTTAACTTCCTGCACCTTGTCGTAGACGAAGTTCCTCTCCACCTCAGAGTGCATAAGAGGGTAAGAGCTGACAACGTTCTTCATTCCGTAAATACGAACAACTTCCTCAATCAGGTCTATCTCCCGGGTTACGTCGTACTTCCTCCACGAGGGAACTTTAACGACTATATAGTCCTGCTCCTTCTTAACTGTAAAACCGAGGTTAGAGAGGATCTCAAAGGACTTCCTCGCAGGGATGTTTACGCCGAGGATCTTCGTCGCCCTCTCCGGGTTAAAGACTATTACCTTAGGAGTGTAAGGCTTAGGGTAGAATGAGAGCTTTCCCTTTGCCACCTCTCCGCCACAGAGTTTCTGAATCAGGTGGAGAGCTCTCCTTGCGGCAAAATCTGTAGCCTCTATGTCAGCTCCCCTCTCAAACCTGTAGGAAGAATCCGTCATAAGGGCTAACCGTTTAGACGTCCTCCTTACAGTCATAGGGTCAAAGTGGGCAGACTCAAGGAAAACCTCCTTAGTTTCAAGGGAAGTAGAACTATTCTCTCCCCCCATTACTCCCGCTATGGCAACAGGCCCTTCTGCATCGGCTATGACGAGGTCTGAGGGGGAGAGCTCTCTCTCCACCCCGTCAAGGGTTAAAATCCTCTCTCCTTCCCTTGCCCTCCTTACAACAACCTCTCTACCTGCGAGTTTTTCAAGGTCAAAAGCGTGAAGGGGCTGCCCCAGCTCGTACATAACGTAGTTTGTAACGTCAACAACGGCATTTATAGGCCTCAAACCTACAAGGTAGAGCCTGACCTGCATCCAGAGGGGAGAGTTCCTATTCTCAAGTCCCTTTATAACAAAGCCGTCGTAACGGGGACAGGCTGCACCGTCAAGGACTTTAAGGGTAGCCTCCTCCTCTGCCGTAAAACCTCCTTCACTAAAGGATGTCGGAGGAAGGTTTACAGGCTTACCAAGAACAGCCTTTAACTCCCTCGCAATCCCTAAGACTGAAAGGGCGTCAGGCCTGTTCGTAGTTATCTCATACTCAATAACCCAGTCGTCAAGCCCGAGGACTTCTACTATGTCCCTTCCGACCTCAACGTCGTCCGGAAGTATCATAATGCCCTTAGCCGATTCAGTAAGGCCAAGCTCCTCTTCCGAACAGAGCATACCTTCTGAAACTTCTCCCCGGAGCTTACTCCTCTTAATCCTTACGCCGTTTGGAAGCTTAGCCCCGTGAAGCGCAACAGGAACTACAGCTCCCTCAAAAACGTTATCGGCTCCGGTAACTATCTGTAGAACTGTATCCCCGACATCAACCTTACAGATCTTCAACCTGTCAGCGTTAGGATGCTTCTTCAGTTCAACTATTTTCCCCGTTACGACCTTCTCAATCCCTTCGGCAGCGTAACTAACAGAGTCAACTTCAATCCCAACATCTGTAAGGATATCCGCAACTTCTTTAGCGGAGAGCTCCCCTATATCAATAAACTCCTGAAGCCACCTATACGTTATCCTCATCCTACATACCTCTAAACTGTCTTAAGAATCTCAAATCGTTCTCAAAGAAGAGCCTTAAATCGTCTATACCGTACTTAAGCATTGCAATCCTCTCAACGCCCATACCAAAGGCAAACCCTTGGTAGATTTCCGGGTTTATCCCAACTGCCTTAAAGACAGCAGGGTCAACCATCCCACAACCGAGGATTTCAAGCCAGCCTGTCCCTTTACAGACCTTACATCCTTTACCTCCACATATAACGCAACCGATATCAACCTCAGCACTCGGTTCTGTAAACGGGAAGTAAGAAGGTCTAAAACGAACCCTTGTATCCGAGCCGAACATCTCCTTGAGGAAGAGCTCAAGAACCCCCTTAAGGTCTGCAAAGGTAACCTTCTGGTCAACCATAAGCCCTTCAACTTGATGGAACATAGGAGTGTGGGTAACGTCAGCGTCCTTCCTGTAAACCTTTCCCGGAGCAATAATTTGAATCGGAGGTTGCTGTTTTTCCATTACCCTCACTTGAACGGGGGAAGTGTGGGTTCTAAGGACTACATCCTCAGAAACGTAAAAAGTATCCTGCATCTCCCGAGCAGGGTGTCCCTTAGGGATGTTTAAAGCTTCAAAATTATAGAAATCGGTCTCTACTTCCGGACCTTCTGCAACAGAAAATCCCATAGAGGTAAATATCCTCACAATTTCTTTCAAGGTCTTCGTAACTACATGGAGAGAACCAAGGTAAGGCCTCCTCCCCGGGAGAGTTACGTCTATTCTCTCCCTCCTTAACCTCTCCCTTTTTTCAATTTCCTTAAAGTAAGAGAGTTTATCCCTAAGAAGGGACTCTATCTCCGACTTGAGTTTATTACAGGCCTTTCCGAACTCCCTTCTCTGTTCCGGAGGAAGCTTAGGGATGGATTTTAGGAGCTCTGTAAGTTTACCTTTCCTACCGATAAACTCTACCCTCAGGCTTTCCAGCTCCTCTACTGCTGACGCTTTTTCAAGTTTTTCAAGGAACTCCCTTTTCAGTTTTTCTACACTATCGGGAACCATAACTTTCACCTCTTAAAGGAAAAGAGTTGGAGGATATTATAAAACAACTGCCCTAAAAAAAATAAAGCCTCCTT
>QNYI01000033.1 GCA_003978805.1 Desulfurobacterium sp. | reverse complement strand
ATACGGAATACCTGCTTTTCAATACTAAAAAGAGAAGGGAGCTCATAAGGATAACGGACAGAGTGAAAGAGGCCGTAAAAAAGTCCGGCGTTAGAGAAGGGCTTTGCCTTGTTTCTGCAATGCACCTGACGGCTGCCGTTATCATTCAGGACGATGAGGAAGGACTCCACGAGGACATCTGGGAGTGGCTTGAAAGACTTGCCCCGTTCCGTCCCGACTACAACCACCACAGGACGGGAGAGGATAACGGGGATGCCCACCTTAAAAACCTCCTCGTTCACCTGCAGGTGGTTCTCCCGATTACAAAGGGAGAGCTTGACCTTGGCCCGTGGCAGGAGATTTTCTACGCAGAGTTTGACGGCCAGAGGCCTAAGAGGGTAGTGATAAAAATCATAGGAGAGTGAAGTTGAAAGAGGCCATATTGCTAACCTACATGGGAGCTCCCTCCTCCCTTTCAGAAATACGTCCATTCCTCTACAGGCTCTTTTCAGATAGAGACCTTATAAACTTTGGAGTTCCGGCGTTCTTTCAGAAACCCCTTGCCTTTTTAATCTCCCTTTTCAGAGCTCCAAAAGTTAAACCCCAGTACGAGGCCATAGGCGGAGGGAGTCCCTTAGTTAAGTACACTTACGAGCAGGCGGAGCTCATTGAAAGAAAAACGGGTATAAAGACCTTTGTGGGAATGCTTTACTCCTCTCCCCTTTTAAAAGAAGTTTCAGAGGAGATAGTTAATTACTCTCCAGACCTTCTTTACGTTATTACCCTCTATCCCCAGTTTTCCCTCGGGACGGCCGGAGCTTGCCTCAGGGACGTTGAAAAGTTCTTAAAAGGTAGAGTTCCCTATAAAGCGGTTAAGTCGTGGTGCAGGAATCCCCTTTATATAAGGTGGATACAGGAGTCTATAAGGGGAGAGCTCTCAGGACTATCCCCTTCTGATACGGCTATCCTTTTTTCTGCCCACAGTCTTCCTGAGTACTTTATAAAGGAGAAGAAAGACCCTTACGTAAAAGAGGTGGAAGATACCGTTAAGCTTTCAATGGAAGCCTTTCCGGGATTTCCTTTCAGGATTTCTTATCAGAGTAAGGTAGGGCCTATAAAGTGGCTTGAGCCGTCAACGGAAGAGATGCTTTATAAGCTAAAGGAGGAAGGATTTAAAAACGTTGTGGTCTTTCCTGTAAGCTTTGTTTCTGAGCACATAGAAACCCTTTACGAGCTTGACGTTGAATACGCCAAAGTTGCCAAGGAGCTCGGTTTAAACTACAGGAGAGTAAAGCTAAACCACCTTTCTCCCCTGCTCATTGATGCTGTTGTGTTAGAACTTGATAAACTAAGGAATAATGTAAGTAAGGCGTTTTAAGAGGAGGAACTGTGAGGATAGCGGTAATCGGAGGTGGTATATCGGGGCTTTCAACGGCCTTTTACCTTAAAAGGGGTGGTGCTGACGTAACAGTTTTTGAAAAGGAAGAAAGGGTTGGCGGGAAGATGAAAACCGTTCGTGAGGACGGATACATAATAGAAACCGGCCCAAACGGTTTCCTTGACGGAAAACCTTACACCTTAAAGCTTGTTAGAGCTCTCAGGATTGAGGAGAGACTCTATAGGAGCTCCGACAAGGCCAGAAAGCGTTTTATCTACACCGACGGAAGGCTCGTAAGAATTCCGGAAAACCCGATAGCCTTCTTGGCCTCCTACTTGCTTTCTTGGAAAGGGAAACTTCGCCTCATCGGGGAGTTCTTAGTCCCTCCAAAAAAAGATAACTTGGACGAAACCCTCAGTAGTTTTGCGAAAAGGAGAATAGGAGAGGAGGCCTTAGAAAAGCTCCTTGACCCTATGGTGGCCGGAATATTTGCCGGAGACCCTGACAAGATGAGCCTGAAAGCTACTTTCCCTGCCATATACCGGCTTGAGAAGCGTTACGGCGGTCTTATAAAGGGACTCATTGCAAAGATGAAGGAGGCGAAAAAGAGTGGTAAAAAAGCTTCCGGCCCTGCAGGCCCCGGCGGAGTTCTGACCTCGTTTATCGGGGGTGTAAGCGACCTTGTAGAGGCCTTAGAGAGGGAGCTCCGAGACTCCCTTAAAATCGGTGTAGAGGTTTTATCCCTTGAAGAAACAAGCAACGGCTGGAAAATCACCTATAGTGATGGTGAGAAAACTTACGAGGAAGTATTTGACGCAGTGGTTCTATCTACCCCTTCTTACGTTTCGGCGGAGCTCTTAAAAAACGTTGACCCAGAAATCTCCTCTCTCCTTTCACAGATTGAGTATTCCCCGATTTCTGTCGTTGCCCTCGGTTTTGAGAAAAGGGGTCTTGGCCACGACCTTGACGGTTTTGGCTTTTTAGTTCCGAGGAGAGAGAGAAGGAAGGTACTCGGAGTTTTGTGGGATAGTTCAGTATTCCCGAACAGAGCTCCAAAAGGTAAAGTCCTCCTCAGGGTAATGATAGGGGGAGCTCGTCAGCCGGAGCTTGCCCTTTTACCGGAGGATGAGCTTGTGAAAATAGCCCTTAAGGAGCTTAAGAGGATAATGAAAATCCGCCACTATCCTGAAAAAGTAAAAGTTTTCAAGCACGAGAGGGGAATCCCCCACTACACCCTCGGCCACGCAGAAAGGGTTGAGAGAATCTTCCAGCTTGCGAAGAAGCACAGGGGACTTTACTTCTGCAACAACGCCTACACAGGTGTCGGAGTAAACGACTGCACAAAGGCTGCTGAAGAAATGGCTGGGGAAATCTTAAATGGGTAGGGTAAGGCTCAGCGACTACGAGATAAGTGCCATTAAGGAAACGGCAGAAGAGGTTTTCGGAAAAGGAACAAAAGTATTCCTCTTTGGAAGCAGAGTAGACCCCACGAAAAGGGGAGGAGATATAGACCTCTACATCATTCCGGAAAAAAGGGATAACCTCTTTGATAGGGAGCTAAAGTTTAAGTCAAGACTTCAGCTTAAAATCGGGGAGAGGAAGATTGACGTTGTAATCAGCCAAGACCCTAAAAGAGCCATAGAGAAAGTAGCTTTAAAGAACGGGGTGGAACTGTGAGTATTGAAAGGCTGAAATACGAGCACCTTCGTTCTGAGCTTGAAAGACACTTAAAAAGACTAAAGGAGGCCTTTGAGTTTATAGAAACCCTTGTCTCCTTTCCCCTTTCTCAGGAAGACGTTAAGTTTCTCCTTAGCAGACAAGACGGGACTATGGCTTTAGACCAAGTTGCTTACAGGTTTTCAAAATTTCAAGATTCACTTGGAAAGTTCCTCAGAGTTTACCTTTCATTAAAGGGAGAGAACGTTGATAACCTTCCTATGCTTGATGTGGTTCTCCTTCTTGAAAAGTTTGGTTTTGACGTATCTCCGGAAAAGTGGTTTGAACTCAGGAATCTTCGCAATGCAATTGCCCACGAGTATGAAGATAACTACGAGAGAATAGCAGCTCTTGTAAACAAGATTTACAGGGAGCTCCCCTATTTAGAGAGTCTTTTTAACCGCCTGAGCCTATAATTAAAACAGTGTTAAGTAAATTTCGGAGAAAACGGTGGAAATTGCAAAGGACTTCATCCCTCGCTATACCTTAGAGGACTACAAGCACTGGGAAGGAGACTGGGAGCTGATAGACGGCATCCCTTACGCAATGGCTCCTTCTCCTGTCTGGAAGCATCAGAGACTATCCTTGCTTTTAGCCAAGCAGATAGAGGAACAGCTTGAAAACTGCACTGCTAAGTGTTTCGTGTGTCAGGAAGTTGACTGGATAGTAAACGAGAATACCGTTGTTAGGCCGGACATAGTGGTTGTATGTGGAAAGGTAGAGGGAGATGAACATCTTAAGAAAGTTCCTGAGGTTATCTTTGAAATAGTCTCAAAAGCAACGGTTTTTAAAGATGAGAAGGTAAAGTTCAAGCTTTATGAGGAAGAGGGAGTAAAGTACTATGTCCTCGTTTACCCTGACCGTAGGAATATTAAAATTTTTGAGCTTAAAGATGACAAGTATGGTAAAGTCTTTGAGGGAGGTGAGGGGAAGTTTACTTTTAGCCTTGAATGCCCGCTGACACTTGAATTTACAGCTATTTGGAAGAGAATTTAGGAGAGGTGTCTTCTTGTTAGACGTTCCTGAAAAAAAAGGAAGTTACTGCGTAGTTTTTTCCATAGACTCCCTATCCTTTGAGACAAAAGGGGGAAGGCCTTTTTTCCTTGAAAATGGAGTTTACGTTTACGTCGGTTCTGCTTTTGGAACTGGAGGTTTAAAGAGGAGAGTTCTGCGTCACCTAAGAAGAGAGAAGAGAAAACACTGGCACTTTGACTTTATTACGACTCACCCTTCATTTAAACCCTTTGAGGTTTGGCTTTTTGAAGGGAAAAGGGTAGAGTGTGAGCTGGCTTCTTTCATCGGGAAAGTGACAGAACCGGTAGAGGGTTTTGGTTCTACCGACTGTGGTTGTCCTTCCCACCTTTTTAGGGTAGAGGATCTTACCCTGCTTAAGAGAATGGTGGAGAATTCCTTTAGTGCTAAAATTGTTAGAGTTTCACAGCGGGGGTAAAGAATGGAGGTAAAGGAGGTTCTCAGCAGGTTAATTGAAAAAAAAGACCTCTCCTTTGAGGAAAGTAAGGAGCTCTTTAACGCCATAATGGAGGGAAAGCTTACAGAAGCCCAAATTGCCGGGATTCTCGTTGCCCTTAGGGCTAAGGGAGAGACCGTAGACGAGATAGCCGGAGCTACCTTGGCAATGAGGGAAAAGAGCCTTAAAGTTCCTCTTCCGGAGGAAATTAAAAACAGAATAGTTGATACCTGTGGAACCGGTGGAGACCTAAAAGGAACTTTCAACATATCAACGACTGTGGCCTTTGTTGTGGCTTCCTGTGGAGTTCCCGTTGCAAAACACGGTAACCGTTCAGTCTCAAGCAAGTGCGGGAGTGCCGATATCTTAGAAGCCTTAGGAGTAAAGGTAGACTTGACACCCGAACAGGTTGCGGAGTGTATAAAAGAGACGAACTTCGGCTTTATGTTCGCTCCCCGCTTTCACCCTGCGATGGCCAACGTTGCAAGGCCAAGGAGGGAACTTGGTATTCGGACAATTTTTAACCTCCTTGGTCCAATGACGAACCCTGCAGGGGCAAAGAGGCAATTGATGGGGGTGTTCTCTGAGGAGTTAACGGAGAAGCTCGCGGAAGTTCTCTTAAAGCTGGGAGCGGAAAAGGCCTTTATCGTTCACGGTAAGGACGGGATGGACGAAGTAACGCTATGTGATTCTACGAAGATAACGGAAATTTCTGGCGGGGAAGTTAGAAGTTACGAGGTTTCTCCGGAGGACTTTGGTCTGAGAAAGGGAGCTCCCTCTGAGCTTCTCGGCGGAAGGAGTTTAGAGGAGAATAGAGAGATAGTCGTAAAGATACTGAAGGGAGAGGAAAAAGGAGCTAAAAGGGACATAGTTCTCCTAAATTCAGCCTTTGCACTCCTTGTAGCAGATAGAGTAAAGAGCGTAGAGGAGGGAATAGAGCTTGCAAGGAGGGCACTTGAAGAGGGTAAACCATATGAAGTTTTAAAGAAAGTTGTAGAGGTTACCAATTCGCTGTAAGAGAAGTGGTGACCGGTGGGCAGAAAGCCCACCGCAAACTTACTTTTCAAGGAATATACTTAGGTCAATATCAAGACCGGAGTTCCTGAGCTTTCTGAGTGCCTTTGACTCTATCTGCCTAATCCTTTCCCTTGTAACTTTTAACTCCTTACCTACCTGCTCTAAGGTGTGTTCCGGGTAGCCGTCAAGCCCAAAGCGAAGCTTCAGTACAAGGGCTTCCCTCTCACTTAGTTGGGAGAGGAGCTTGGAAACTTTTTCTCTTAGGTCTCTCTTTATTACCTCGTTCTCAGGTATAGGGCTTTTGGAGTCCTCAATTAGGCTTCCGAGGGTGCTGTCCTCATCGTCCCCTATTGGGGTTTCAAGGGAGACTGGTTCTTGGGCAAGCTGAAGAATAGAGCGAACCTTTGATGAAGGCATCTTTAACCTTTCTGCAATCTCCTCAGGCTTGGGTTCTCTACCCATCTCAAGGAACATCTGGCGAGAGGTTTTTATGACTTTGTTTATGGTCTCTATCATGTGAACCGGTATCCTGATGGTTCTTGCTTGGTCTGCGATTGCCCTCGTTATTGCCTGTCTTATCCACCAAGTTGCGTAGGTGCTGAACTTGTAACCTCTCCTGTACTCAAACTTATCAACGGCCTTCATCAGGCCGATGTTGCCTTCTTGTATGAGGTCAAGGAAGTGGAGTCCCCTGTTTATGTATTTCTTAGCAATGCTGACTACGAGTCTCAGGTTTGAACGGACGAGTATCTGTTTTGCCTCCTGAGAGTCTTTCTTGTAGAAGTAGATCTTCTCTGCAAGCTTGTAAAAGGTGTTGCGTGGCATTTCAAGGGAGTTGAGTATCTGGCGGTACGTCTCTTTGGTGTCAAGGTACTTCTTGACCATCTTCTTTATTTCTCTTGTGGTATACTTAGATGCGTCTATCTTTTCCCTTATTTCGTCTTCATCTATCCTGTGACAGATCTCCTCTATCGGGACACCCAAGAAGGAGAGTTTCCCGCTTAGCTTCTGGAGGCTCTTCTCACTCTTCTTGAGTATCTTGTACTTGCGGTATATTTCTTCGGCCATGGAGTCGTAGATGGAGTAGGAGAGGGGAAGCTTGCGTAAGTAGTTGTTGATTTTAGCCCAAGTTTTCAGGTATTCTTTCTTTAGCTTTTCGTTCTTCTTGTTCCTGCTGTACTGTTTCCGGAGTCTTTCAAGCTCCGGAAGCAGTTTTTTTATCTCCTCTACGATTGCAAAGAACTTCTTCTTCCTCTGGGCTTCTCCCCCTTCTGCAAACTCGTCGGGGGAGCGCATTATGTCCCTGACTTTAACCTCCCCGTTCTTAATCTTCTCCTCAACCTCAAGGATGTAGTTGAGGACAGCCCTTGTCTTTAGGAGGTACCTGAGAAGAGCCTTCCTTCCAAGCTCTACTCTTTTGGCTAAGGTTATTTCTTCGTGTCGTTTGAGGAGGGAGATGTTGCTCATCTCTCTCAGGTAGAGCCTTATGGGGTCGTCTGAGCGGGGAAGGGTATCGGGAGCGATAGTAATCTGGAGCTTTGATAGGTCTACGTGTTCTTCTCCTTCCTTTGGTATAATGTGGATATCAAACTCGTCAAGCTGTGTTATGAGCTCCTCTATGAGCTCCGGTGTTAGGGCTTCTTCGTCCAAGTGCTCCATTAGCTCTTCAAAGGTGATGTAGCCCTTGTCCCTTCCCAGCGCTATAATCTCTTCAAAGTTCGGCCTTTCCAAGGCTACCTCCTTCAATTGGTTGTTCTGGATAGGGCGCAAGTTAGAGCGTTGAGGTTCCCTCTCCTTAAGGAGAAGATTAGGTTCTTGAGTTCCTTCTTCTCCTTAAAGTCGTTTAGCTTCTTTAGTCTCCTTTCAAGTTCCTTGCACAGGATTCTGCAGACCGCCATTTTCATCTCTTCTTCTGAGAAGTCACTGAAGAGGACTTCTGAGATAAAGCTTGAGAGCTCCGGGAACTCTGCCTGCAGGAGGGTGGGATCCTGAAACTCTGAGTTCCTTATGATTGAGTAGACCCTTGAGACTTCGCTTGATACGAAGATGTTCGGTGATACCTCTAAGGGAAGCTGGAATTTCCCTTCAAGGAGTGCCCTGAGGAAAGCTTTCTCGTGGGGAGGGACGGGATTTTCTACCGTTCCTTCTTCCTTTCTGTGACGGAAGGTGTAGCTGTTAAGCCTTATCCAGCTCTCTTCAATGCCGAACTCAGCCGAGAGTTTAGAGATGTAATGTTTGTAGATAAATGGGTTTAACGTCTTCAAGGGGGCTACTACTTGGGCTACTTCTCTTAGGAAAGTCGGTTTTTCGGTTTCCTCTAATTCTTTTGCTACGAGGATACTCCAATCTATGAAGGGAAGGGGAGAGGAAAGGAGCTCCCTCATTCTTGAAGGGTTCTTCCTTGACAGGGAGTCGGGGTCTTCTTCCTCGGGTAACCGGATGACGAAAGGTTCAACGCCTTTTTGGAGGAACAGTCCGGCACTCCTTAATGTGGCCTTTCTGCCTGCTTTGTCGCCGTCAAACATTAGCACCGGCTTTTCGGCGTAACGTTTTATTATTCTTACGTGGTTCTCTGTTAGAGAAGTTCCCATCGGGGCAACGCAGTTCCTTACTCCCAACTGGTGGAGGGATATAACGTCAAAGTAACCTTCAACGATAAAGACCTTTCTCTCTTTCATTATCGTCTCTTTTGCTTGGTAGAAGCCGTAGAGGGTTGAGTTTTTCTTAAAGAGGGAGCTCTCGGGACTGTTTACGTACTTGGGAAGGGAGCTCTCTTTTTTGAGAGTTCTTCCGGCGAATGCTATTACTTTTCCAGAGTGGCTGAATATCGGGATTATCAACCTTTCTGCAAAAAACTCCTTCCCCCTTTCGTTTAAGAGACCCAGTTCTTTGGCGACTTCTGTTTTAATGTTTAGCTTCCTTGCGTAACCTCTCGGAGCAAAGCCTATTAAAAACCTCTCTGCCTCTATCTGGGAGACTCCCCTTTCCTCCAAGTAGTGGGAAATTTGGTGAAGCTCAGAGTGAAAATACTTGGCGGCCGTAAGTCCTGCCTCCTCAACTTCTGTTACTTTCTCGTCCTCTGAAAAGGCGGAGGGGAGTTCTATCCCTGCCAGTTCTGCTACCCTCTTTACAGCTTCGGGAAAGGAGAGGTTTTCATACTTTTCAACGAAGGTTATGGCGTTTCCCCCCACTCCGCAGCCAAAGCACTTAAATATCTGCTTTTCGGGGCTTACAACGAAGGAGGGAGTCCTCTCTGCGTGGAAGGGACAGAGGGCTGTAAAGTTCCTTCCGACCTGTTTGAGGGTTAAATAGTGGGATACTATATCAACGATGTCTACCCGAGAGAGAAGTTCCTGAATGAAAGAGTGGGGAATCTTTCTCCCCAATTATATCACCTCTTTTCAAGTCTAAAGTGCCTACGCTAAAAATTATTCGCGTAGGTGTTAAAGTCAACATCTACTCCTTTGGCCTGTGAAAGTGCCTGAAGAGAAGAATAGCGCACCCTATAAAGACGCAAGCATCTGCCACGTTAAAGGTCGGGTAGTGGTAACCTTTAAAGTGGAAGTCAAGGAAGTCTACCACTTTTCCGTAGAGAACCCTGTCGTACAGGTTCCCTAAGGCTCCTCCGCATATCAGTCCCAATGCCGAGGCGCTTAGCCTGTCTTTCGTCCCTTTAACCAACCCGTAGTAAAGGAGAAGTGAGACGATTGCCGTAGGAATTACGATGAGGAAGGTTTTTCGCACGAGCTCGTTCCCTGAGGATAAGATGCTGAAGGCTGCTCCGGGGTTTTCTGCGTAGGTGAGGTTGAAGATTCCGGGGATGATGGAGAGACTCTTTCCAAAGAGGAGTTTTTTAGCTGCAGACTTTGAAAGCCTGTCTATGAGGAGTGAAAACAGCGCGGTAAATGCAAACGTTTTCCTCAACCTTCTCTCCCTTCTTTAAGCAGGAGGGATAAAATAAACGCTTGAATTATACAAAAGGGAGGGTTTATGGATTACGGCATCATTGAAAGGATAGGAGTTTTGGACTACGCCTTTTTAATTTTTACCTTGTGGAGGATGATTATTGTAGGGAAGAAGGGAGCTCTTAAGGAGCTCTTCCTGTGGGTAGGGGTCGCTGTAGGTTTCTTCGTGGCTTGGAACGTTTCACTTCCGGTTAGTAAGGTGTTTCACGCGAAAGAGGCGGGGGATTTTATTTTCCTTACTACTGCCGTTTCGGTATTCTTCGTTATATTTTTCCTCCTCTTCTTTAAGAGGATAGGAGAGGACTTGAGTGACAGGCTTGAAACGCTTCCACTAATTTTCCGAAAACTAAACGGGCTCTTTGGAGTTCTGGTAGGAATCTTTGAAGGTTTAGTTTTCCTCTCCTACCTCATCTTTGCCATATCCCTTTCTGAGCCGAAGAACCCTTTCCTCAGAGGTAGCCTCTTAGGCTGGCTTTC
>QNYI01000023.1 GCA_003978805.1 Desulfurobacterium sp. | reverse complement strand
TCGGTAGAGCTCAGGAAATTATGCTCCTCCTTTCTGAGGGAATGAGAAGTGGGAAGATACCCCCTTTAACCGTTTACGTTGACGGGCTGGCGAAGGAAGTTTCCGTCATATACGAGAACCTCCTTGAAAGGGAGCTCTTTAACTTCTACGTTCAGCCTGCTCCAAGGTATGAGGGGCTTGACTTTGAAGAGGCCTGCCGAGAAAACCTGAGGGAGGCCGACTGTATAGTCGCGACTTCGGGAATGCTGATGGAGGGAACTCCCTCCTTTCTCTACGCACAGCTCCTTTCAAAGAGGAGCTCTTCAACTATCATCTTCAGCGGTTACATGGTTGAGGAGAGCTTTGGGTATAGGCTTCTCCACGACAGGGACGTTTTAAGGAGTTTCCGCTGCCAAGTAGAAAGACACCACTTCTCGGCTCATTCAGACAGAGGAGAGATTGAGACGATAGTAGAGAGGTTAGCTCCCAAGAGGGTAGTTTTTGTTCACGGCTATCCCACTTCCTTTGAACACCACGGACTAAATAGAGAGGTTGTGAGGTTTTGAGGGTTTACTTAGGTTACCCGGAGTCTCTGGCTCCCAACGGAAGGTTTAAGCTGAAGGACCTCTTCCTTAAAGAGGTGGACGTTGACTATGAAAGCATCCCCATAGAGGTAAAGAGGAAGCTCCTTTCTCTCCTTGAAAACCTTGAGAAGAAGTCTTACATATTCATAGGGAACGTCATATACGATGCCATTGACATCCTTGAGTTTGCCCTCTTTTCCCGAGAGCCCCACAGCGTAAAGGAAGTTCTCCTGCCGGGATACCTCTACGGTAAGCCTACATTCCTCGTAAGGAACCTGTTTGAGAAGACTTTTGGAGCTAAGGTTTCTGTTTTCTACGATTTTAACCTCTTCTCTCCTGAAACCCTCGTCCTTAACGTCGGCTACGTAAAGAGTTCCCTCTCCTTAGGTGGGACTTTCCTGTCTATCGTTCCTGTTGGCGAGTTCCACATGGTTGACCTTTTGGGTAACTACTTCTTTAATAGGTTCTTACTGGAGAAGGGGATATCGAACACGGAGCTCCGAAAGAAGGGGCTGCGGGGAGAGCTTCTTGACCGTTTTAGGAGCTTTGCCGGGAGAGTTCTCTTTAAAGGTTTAAGGAGGTTAAACCTTCCAGACTATAGCTACAGCCGAGAGGTAACTGAGAGGGAGGTTGACTTAGTCCTTTCGCCGGTTACCGGTTCTTCAAACTACGGTGACTTTGTGAAAGAGGCTACTGAGTTCTCCTCTGCCGTTGTCCTCTCCCTTTACAGGTTTGAGGAGGTCTTTAAGGAGAGGCCAAAAGTTAGGGAGATTGCGGTTATAGGTCGGTTGAAGTTTCCCTTTATAAGTGTCCTTCGTAGGATATTCCCCGTTCCTGTAAGGGAGGTTAGTGAGGATGAGCTCCTTACCCTCTCACCGGTCAACAGAAAATACAAGGTTTACCTTCATAGAGTAGACTTTCCTACCTATAAAGGTAATCCCTTCCTTGAAGTGCCAGTGGAGACTTTGGAGGAAGTTTCTATAAAGAGCTTGAGATACCTCTTTAACAGGAGGGACTTAAGAGGTCTTAACGTCATAGCCGAGCTTACAGAAAGGAACTTAGAGGGGGAAGAGCTTGCAAGCTTTGTTTACGAGCTCCTCTACATAATGAAGAGGAGCTCCTTCCGCACCAAGGAAGAGGTTGCCTACCTTGATTACGCCATCTCCGCCCTTTCACGGCTTGAGATACCGGAAGAGCTCTTTGACAGAGTCCTTGAGGAGATGGCCGGAAAGGCCTTTAACTGGCTCCTCCCTTTAAGAACTAAGCTGAACATTCTTTACTTCTGTCATAGGTTCGCAGACAAAGTAAAGGAGACCGACCTTAAGGTCTTTCCTCCCCTCTTGCTCAGCTACGTAAGGGACAAGAAGCTCCCTGAGGGGGAGAGGAACTTTATAAGGACTGCTGCTCGGTTAGTCTACTCCGTTGAACTTGACCTTTATGAGCGTAAAGGCGAGGAGGGAGACGGAAATAACTGCCGTTACTGTAAAGGAGACCGTGAAGGTAAGTGAGTATTTATCCTTAAGTAGAAGGAAAATAGCCGACGATAAAAGTCCTCCGAGGGGAAAGAAGGAGAGGGACTTCTTTTTCTTTCCTCCGAAGATGGAGAAGACGATTAAGGAGAGTGTGTTGAGGATGACACACCTTAGGGTGAGGATACGTAGAGGGTAGTTCTCAGCTTCAAACCCTGAGCTTGAAAGTGGCAACGTGAGGACGAGGGTAAGGAAGAAGGTAAAAATCGCTATCTGGAGGAAGTATTCATCAATTAGCCGGACAAGTCTCTTCATTCCCGAAGGCCGGAAGGGAGTTCGTTTTCTCAGAAGGCTCTTCAAGTTCCACTATCTCGTAGGCTTTCTCTTCGTGTATCCTCTTAACGAGAGTGGCGTTGAGGGCGTGGCCGGTTCTGTAGGCCGTCACTTTTGCAAGGAGAGGGTATCCCAGTATGTAGAGGTCTCCGACGAGGTCAAGGGTCTTGTGGGCTACGAACTCGTTCTCCATCCTGAGGCCTGACTCGTTAAGGATGCCGTACTTATCAATTACTATTGCGTTTTCAAGGCTTCCCCCTTTTGCAAGCCCTGCAGCCCTTAAGGCCTCTACCTCGTGGTAGAAGCAGAAAGTTCTCGCCCGGGAGATTACTTTGAAGTTTTCAAGGCTGTGGACGTAGACAAGGCGCTGGTAGCGGATTTTCTTGTAGGTGTGGTCAAAGGCTATGGTGTTGTCAATAATGAGTTCATCCGCCGGTTCTGCCTTTATCCTCTTGTTGTCGTACTCTACGAGTATTTCCGTTTTTAACTTTAAGTACTTTCTCTTCTTAGGAAAGAGGTCTTTCGTGCCGGTCTCCTCAAAGAGGTAGACGTAAGGGGCGGAGCTCCCGTCAAGGATGGGAAGTTCCTCAGAGTCAAGGTAGACAAAGAGGTTATCTATACCGAAGGCCGAGAGGGCAGCCATTAGGTGCTCTACAGTCTGGACGGAAATCTCTCCGTTAGAGAGGTTTGTAGCGTAAAAGAGCCTTGATAGGTGAAGGGGGGATGCCTTTATTGACGGTGAGCCTTTGACGTCCGTCCTTATGAAAACAATGCCCGTGTCCGGGGGAGCGGGAACGAGACGGACGTTTACCTTTTTCCCGGTGTGAAGGCCTATTCCGCTAAAACAAACTTCCTTTTTAAGTGTGCGCTGAAAGACCTGCATTTGGCTTCTCCTGAGAGTCCTTTTAACGCTGAAATTATAGTTTAGGAGTTGCCGAAAAACTCAGAGGTTAGACTGCTATTTTTGCAAAGATGCACAGAGCCCGCATACCTTGCACCCGGGAAAGCACGTAGGAGTAGCTCTTCTCTCGTAAACCATCCTGTACTCCCTCCACAGGTATTCCCTGCTTATACCGCTTTCAACCACGTCCCAAGGGAACGTTTCATCCTTTTCCCTTTCGCGGGTGTATAAACTTTCAAGGTCAAGGCCAAACTCTTTTAGTGCTTTCCTGAAGTTTAACCCTTTCACGACCGAGTTAACTGCTGCAACTCCGACCCGGGGGTCTCCCCTTGATACTACAGACTGGAAAACGTAGCTTTTGGGGCTCTCCCTTGTAAGTTTTACTCCGGGTATCCTCCGAAGGAGTTTAGAGAGTAAGCGGAACTTCTTTTCTATCTGGGATTTTGAGTTCTGGCCGTACCACTGGAAGGGGGTAAAGGGTTTGGCAACTACTGGGTTAACGCTTAACGTTACCTCTCCGGCCTTTCCCCTTTCCCTCCAGAATTCAAGGGCGACTTCTCTAAACTCCTTTGCCATGGAGGCAATGGCTCTAACGTCCTCCTCGGTTTCCCCCGGCAGGCCAATGAGGAAGTAGAGCTTTACGTTTTCTGCACCGTGTTCAAAGGCCTTCCTTGCAAAGGAAAAGTACCTTTCATCGGGAACCTTCTTGTTTACTGCAAAGCGGAGCTCCTTACTCCCTGCCTCGGGAGCGAGGGTTACCGTTTTCTGGCCTGACTCTCTGATAATCTTAAAGATGTAGTCGGAAGTGGAGGAGGCTTTCATTGAGGAGAAAGAGGCTTTAACGCCGTATTTTCTAAGTATCCTGTAGAGTTCCTCCATCTTGGAGTAATCGGTAACGCCGGCCCCGATAAGGCCTACCCTGCCTGTATACTTAGACGCTAACTCTATTTCCCTTTCAACTACCTCTATACTCTTTTCCCTGTAGGGTAACCCCATGTAGGAAGCAACGCAGAAGCGACACTTCTCTACGCATCCCCTATTTAGTTCTAAGAGGATCATGTCCCTAAAGGCCGTATCGTCTGAGATGAAGCAGGAGTGGGAAAACGTTGATGGGAATATGGGAGACCTGAAGATTTTCTTCTTCTCTCCTTTTATGCTCTTGACCCTCTCACCTTCATACTCAAAACTGTAATCGCAACAGAGGATAACGTTGTCAAACTCACCAAGGGTCTCAACCCTTTTGGTGTCCCTTAGACTGCGGAATACTTCTTCTATGCGCCCTTCCGCTTCTCCCAAGTATATGGCGTCAAAGATGGGCATAAAGGGTGCTGGGTTGTAGAAAAGGCCTATCCCTCCGCCGAGTATTACGGGATTTTCCCCCTTCCTCTCCTCCCTTAAAGGAGGAATCCCAGACCTGTGGAGGATGGAGGATAGGGTGAATATGTGTTCCTCGTAGGTTACTGAGAAGGCGATAACGTCAAAGTTTTTAAGTTCCCAGCCGAGGAAGTAGGAAACTTCGGAATCCTCAAAGAAGAGGTCACAGGAGATTCCTTCTATCCCGTTCAGGATAGAGTATATCCGGTGGACTGCAAGGCTTGAAAGGCCTGCCCTCTCCTTGCCGGGGTAAACCAGACAGACCTTGAGGTCTTCTTTACCCAGTTTTAGGTGGTGGCACTCCTTTATGGGAAGAAGGCTAGACATACTACAGGTCTGCCCACCTTAGGGTTATTGCGTCAACGGGACAGTTCTCAACGCAGATGGCACAGCCGTTGCACTTTTCCGGGTACATAACGACGGCCTTACCTTCCCCCATTATGAATACGCCGGAGGGGCAGACCTCAACGCAGATTTCACAGCCCATACACGTCTCTTGGTCAATGTTCGGTATTACCTTCAATAACCCATCCTCATCTTAAAAGCTTTAACCGTGTTAAAGAGGAGCATCGTTATGGTCATGGGGCCTACACCGCCGGGAACCGGCGTTATAGCCGAGGCTTTTTCCTTAACCCTTTCAAAGTCTACATCGCCGACTATCTTCCCGTTTACCCTGCTAATGCCGATATCTATAACGACGGCTCCCTCTTTTACCATATCTGCCTTTATGAGGTAGGGAACTCCCGTTGCAACGCAAAGGATATCTGCGTTCCTCGTGTAGTGGGCAAGGTCCTCTGTATAGATGTGGCAGACGGAGACGGTTGCGTTTGCATTAAGGAGCATGTTGGCAAGGGGTTTCCCTACAATGTTGCTGTGGCCTACCATTACGGCGTTTTTCCCTTGGAGCTCTATCCCGTACTCTTCAAAGAACTTCATAACCCCTGCCGGAGTGCACGGCATAAGCCCTTCATCGTAGAGGCCGAGTAAGCACTTACCGGCGTTAACGGGGTGGAAGCCGTCAACGTCTTTCTCAGGTGAGATGTAGTTTATGACCTTCCTGCAGGAGAGGTGTTCTGGGAGCGGAAGCTGAACGATTATACCGTCAACTGTATCGTCCTCGTTGAGCTCTTTTACTACTCGGTTTAGTTCCTCCTGTGAAATGTCGGCAGGTAACCTTTTCTCTATGGAGCGGATACCTACTTCCCCGCAAGCTTTTATTTTGTTCCTAACGTATATTTCACTTGCTACGTCGTTTCCTACTAAAACAACTGCCAGCGCCGGAGGTCTGCCTACTTTTTCCTTTAGCTCCTTGACTTCTTCTTTCAGTTTACCCCTTATCTTCTTAGAGAGCTCCTTCCCGTCTAATATAACTGCCATCCTCTCTCCTTTCGTAAACCTCGTAGATTCTCTCGTAGTTTACCACTTTACCGCTACCGTCTACTTCAAAAATAACTCCGCAGAACTGGATAAGGGAAGGTTTTTCAGGAACTTTAAACCTGACCGGTAACTGTTTCAAGAACCGCTCAACTCCCTCTTCTTTTCCCATCCCTATAACGGTATCAACGGCACCGCACATTCCAACGTCGGTTATGTAGAGGGTTCCCTTTGGCAGTCTCCTTAGGTCTGCCGTCTGGACGTGGGTGTGGGTTCCGAAGACAGCGGTAGCCCTACCGTCAACGTAGAAGCCAAAGGCCTGCTTTTCTGAAGAAGCTTCTGCGTGAAAATCAACGATTACGACGTCGGCGGGGTTTTCTTCGTATATTTGGTCAAACTTCCTAAAGGGGTTATCAAGGCACTCCATAAATACCCTTCCCATGAGGTTTACTATTAAAACCTTCTTCCCGCCGACTTCCAGTAGGTTAAAGCCCTTTCCGGGAGTACCTTCTGGGTAGTTGGCCGGCCTCAGGATGGGGTAGCTATCTATGAACTGGTAGATGTCCTTCTTGTCAAAGGTGTGGTTACCGCCGGTTATTACGTCAACTCCGTAGGAGAGTAGGTTCTTTGTGATTTTCTCCGTTAGGCCGAAACCTCCTGCTGCATTTTCACCGTTTGCTATACAGAGGTCAATCTTTTTCCTGTTTTCTTCAAGCCAGAGATGGACGGCCTTCCTTCCCGGCCTTCCGACAACGTCGCCTATGAAAGCTACCCGCACGTTTCCTCCAGCGCCTTCACGAGCTCTTCAACTTGGAGCTTTAAATGTAACATATCCCTCGTATTACAGATAAGGTAGTCCGTCTTCCTAAGCTTTTCTGAGTAGGGAAGCTGAAACCTGTCCCTCCTTATGGCCTCCCTTAGCCCGAACTTTTTAGCAGCTCTAAGTAGCCTCTGTCCCCTGTAGGCAAATACTGTTACCACCCTGTCAAAAAGCCTATCCCAGCCGTACTCAAAGAGAACTGCCGCTTCAACGAAAACTAAGGAGTCTTTAAAGACCTCTTTTATCTCCTCTATCTCCTTCAGTATAAGGGGGTGGGTGATGGAGGTCAGGAGGTTTAACTTCTCCCTGCTTGAGAAAACTATTTGGCCTAACTTCTTTGTGTCTATTTCGCCGTTGCCGTCAAGTATCCCCTCCCCGAAGGCTTCAACGACGGGACGGTATGCGGGAAAGCCTTTTAAAAGCAGTCTCCTGCCGATAATGTCTGCGTTAAAAACCGGATAGCCGAGGTTTCTTAAAAAGGCCGAGACTGTAGATTTACCCGAACCTATGTTACCCGTTATCCCTACAAGCAAGGTTCTTCTCCTTCTTTTCAAGGAAACTCTCAAAGATGGGGACTGCCATAACGGCTACAGGCACGGCGATGACAATACCGAGGAGTCCCCCCAAGTATCCGCCGATGAATATGGATAGGAGGACGAGGAGGGGGTTAACGCCGGTGGTTTTACTCATCACAATCGGGTAGATGAGGTTCTCTATTCCCACTTCCGTCAGGAAGACAATGAGAACGCCTACTACGTAGGCAAGGTCTCCGTTGTCAAGGATTGCAAGCAGGATAGACGGTATCAGGCCTGAAAAGAAGCCGACGTAGGGAATCATGTTGAGAACGCCAGAGGCAAAGCCTATGAGTAGTGCGTACTTGATACCGACAAAGTACAGGCCGGTTGCAATGTATATTCCGACAAATGTCGCTACAAGCATTTGGCCTATGAGGTAACTTGAAAGGGAGCTGTGGACTTTGTCTATTAGAGCTCCCAGCTCTTCCCTAATTGACGACGGCGCGACTAAGAGGTATGTCTCTTTTATTTTATTTGCGTTTACGAGGAGGTAGTAGGTGATTAGGGGAACGAGCACGAGGTTTACGAGGAGGCTTATGGCCGAGAAGACTCCCGAGAATAGGCGCTGGACGATGTTGCCGACTGGGAGCTCCCCGAGCTGGAGGTAGGCGCTCCTCACGATGGCCTGAAGTGTGGATACGTCGGTATTCATTTTCTTGAAGAAGTGTTCTCCGAGGAACTTGTAGATAAAGGCGTCAAGCTTCTTAAGGAGCTGTGGAAGGAAGTTTATAAAGCTCTGAACCTGAGATATCACGGTCGGCAGGACGACGAAAAGGATAACCACCAGTATGAGGAGTATGGAAAGGAGGGTTAAGACGGCGGCCACTCTCCTTTTGCACTTTGTAATGTGGCAGTAAACTTCAAAAAGGGGGTGTGAAATGTAGGCGAGGGCAGAGCCGAGGAAAAAGGGCATAACTGCCGGTTTCATGAGGAAGAGGGACGTTATGAGGGCTAAGAGGGTTACCGAAAGGTAAATTTCACTGAGATATTTTTTCACTGTTCAGCTCCCTGATTCCCCGGGCACTGTAGCTAACGGCGGAGATGACCGTTAAAGAGGCAGTTGTAACGTAAGCTACCGTAATACAACTACCCAAACAGATGGAGAAATTCAAGTTTAAAAGGGTGAGAAAAATCGTAGAAAATTGCGAAAATGCAGTTAACTTACCTACTAACGTAGGTCTTATCCTGTTTATTTTTCCGAAAACAGTTAAGAGCCACCCGCCGACGAGTATCAGCACGTCCCTGCTTATAACTAAAACTGTTAGCCACACGGGTACTATCCTGTCAACGTAGGAGAGGAGAAGGAAGGCGGAGTTTATGAGGGCTTTGTCTGCAATTGGGTCAAGGATAATCCCGAGGGTCGTTACTTGGTTTAACTTCCTCGCGAGGAAGCCGTCAAGGGCATCGCTTACCGAGGCTACCAAGAAAACTACGAGTGCCAGCTTGAAATTCCTGTAGAAAACGGCCATAATGAAGACCGGGACGAGGAAAGCTCTAAACAGCGTTATTAAGTTTGGCACGTTTACCATCTACCTCTCTCCTTAGGGGGATTCTATGAACGACCTTTACTTAAGGAAACTAATTTTATCCTTCCTTGAAGAGGATTTGGGGTTTGTAGGGGATTTGACTTCCTCTCTTCTACCGGATAGGGAGGCCGAGGCTGAGCTCATAGCAGGAGAGGACTTCCTCCTCTGTGGGATACCGGTCTTTGAGAGGGTGTTTACGGTTCTTGACGGTAACGTTTCCTTTGATTGGTATCGGGGGGAGGGAACTTTTGTCAAAAAGGGTGACGTTATAGGGAAAGTTAGCGGTAGCGTAAAAACCCTACTTACCTGCGAGAGGACGGCGCTTAACCTTTTGCAGAAGCTTTCCGGTATAGCCACGCAGACACGCCGTTACGTGGAAGTTCTGGAGGGTTCTGAAGTTAAGCTCCTTGATACGAGGAAGACTACTCCCGGGCTGAGGCTCTTAGAGAAGTACGCAACGAGGGTAGGCGGAGCTCTCAACCACCGCCTTGGCCTCTACGATGCTGTAATGGTTAAGGACAACCACATTAAGGCCTTTGGAGGGGTTCAGGAAGCTGTTAGGAAAGTGGTGCGGAGTATTCCTATAACCACTAAGGTTGAGGTAGAAGTGGAGAATGAGGAGCAACTTACAGAACTCCTTGAAGTTATAGACCTTGTGGACATAGTTATGCTTGATAACTGGAAGCTTGAAGAGGTGGAAGAGGCCGTAAAGAGGCTGAAGGGGACAAAACCTTCCGTTAAGGTGGAGCTCTCTGGAGGGATAACTCTTGAGAAGTTAAGGCTTATAAGGGAGCTCCCCGTTGATTACGTATCAACGAGTAAAATAATAACGGGAGCAAAGTGGGTAGACATTAGCATGGAGGTGCGATGAACCTTCACCCTTTAAACGTTCTGGACGGTCTCGTTATCATAACCCTTGGGTGGAACTTCCTCAGAGGTTTTAATAAGGGCTTTGTGGAGGAGGTCGTTTCGCTTTTAGGGCTCTTTTTGAGTGCAGCAATCGCCTTCTTCGGAGCTCCTTTCCTTGTAAAGCAGGTTTTCCCTTCTGCCACCACCTCGCAGGTCGTTTCGGTCGGCGTTGCCGTTTACCTCATCTCCTTCTTTCTATTTAAGTACCTCGCCCTTTCACTGAACAAAAAGCTCTCAAAA
>QNYI01000001.1 GCA_003978805.1 Desulfurobacterium sp. | reverse complement strand
GAGAGGTCTGTATTCTCGTAAAGGGCAGTTGCGGCTGCCTGAGCGTAAGGGCCTCCTGAACCGATGGCCATCACGGGAATGTCAGGCTCTATAACGTCACCGTTACCGGATATAAGGAGTATTCTTGTTCTATCGGCAACAAGGAGCATGGCCTCAAGACGCCTCAAGACTCTATCCGTCCTCCAGTCCTTTGCAAGCTCCACGGCAGACTTTAAGAGGTTTCCTCCGAAGGTCTGGAGCTTATCCTCAAACCTTTCAAGGAGGGCAAAGGCATCGGCAACGGAACCGGCAAAACCGGTAAGAACCCTTCCCCCGTAAATTTTCCTGACCTTTCTCGCTCCGTTCTTAAAAACTGTATTTCCAATCGTAACCTGACCGTCCCCCGCCATGGCAACTTTTCCATCCCTAAGGACGGCGCATATCGTTGTAGCGTGAAACTTCATCATTCCTCCATAACTATCGTTCTCCTCCTTAACCTTGCACCGACGTACTGGCCGAAGATGGCAATAAGTATAAGAAGGGGGGCAAACTTCCAAGGAATACCCAAGCCGATTCTCATAGCAACGATAAAAGGAATAGGAATGTGAACGTAGAGAAACCAGAGGAACGAGAACTTTCTCACTCCTTCCCTAAGCCACCCGAAAGGTAGGTTTAGGAGGAACGTGACAACGGCTACAAGGAGCAAGGACTCCATAGGACAACCTCCTCAAAAGCGCTACTGATAATTTATCAGTAACGATTCTCAAATGCAAAAGTGAGAAAGGTAAAGCAAGGATATAATTTCCTAAACTTTTTCGGAGGTCTTCTATGACACCCGTTATCTCCTTCATCGGACACCACAACTCGGGGAAAACGACCTTTGCCACTCAGGTTGTAAGGATACTTAAAGAAAGAGGTTACAAGGTGGCAGTTCTAAAGTCTACGAAACATAAAAACATATTAAAGGATACCGAGGGAAAAGATTCCTTTAAGTATAGACAGGCCGGAGCTCTTGCAGTAGGAATAGTAACGCCAGAGGAGTTAATTCTATTTAAGGATATAGAAAAGATAAACCTTCAGCACTTGGCTTTTTTACTCTTTAGTGATTACGATATAGTAATCTGTGAAGGGTTTAAGAGCTCTGACGTTCCCAAGTTTGAAGTGTTCAGGAGAGGAATTCAGGAACCTCCCCTATACCCAGAACTTTCAAACGTTATCGGCGTAATTTCCGATACGGAGCTCCCCAACGTCAAGAACTTTTCAATTAAAGAACCTGAAAAGGTTGCTGACTTTATAGAGAAGGAATTCCTAAGTAAAAAAGAAGAAATAGAACTCTTTGTAGACGGAAAGAAAATCCCGATGAAACCTTTCGTTAGGTCTGCACTAAGAGGGGTTATCCTCGGGTTTATTAAGTCGCTTAAAGGTGTCCCTGAGGAAAACTCAAAAATTGAGGTAAGGATTTCACGGGAACTTTAACCGTTGGTGCCCGGGGCGGGAATCGAACCCGCACGGCCTTACGGCCCCGGGATTTTAAGTCCCGTGCGTCTGCCAGTTCCGCCACCCGGGCTTTTTAGTTCAGAAAATAAAAATGGTGCCGAGGGGCGGACTCGAACCGCCGACACGAGGATTTTCAGTCCTCTGCTCTACCACCTGAGCTACCTCGGCACTGACACTGGGAAATATAGAAGAGTTTCGCTTTCTTGTCAAGTAGACTACTTTCCGAGTTTAGCCCTTAAGACTCCTTCCGTTACAGGACCGGCAAGAACATCTTCAATGCGACCATCCCTCGTAATAATTATTGACGGAGTTGCAAGTATCCCAAACTTCCTCGCTACATCTGGGTTCTCAAGGACGTTTACCTTTACAAAGCGAACCTTCCTAAATTCCTTAGAGAGCTTCTTTACCACAGGCTCTACAAACTTACAGGGCTGACAGTTGGGGGAGTGGAAGTATATCACACCTTTTCCCTTCTTTAACCTTACGAACTCTCCATCTAAAACGGGGAGCTCCTGCCCCCTCATCTTCTTTACCTTCCTCTTCCAGTAGAGGCGGAAACCAAGGACGAAGACCAAGTAGGCCACGAAGAGAACGAAGACGATATCAAAGAAAATTGCTGCAACCTTCAAGAGGGTTTCGGGTATCTCCATCAATACCCCCGCAGAGTTTAAACTTTTGACTTTCAGAGTGCATCTTATTGTATCATTTAGGGAACTCTGAGGCAGTTAAACGGAGGGCGTGATGAAGTATAGCTTTAAGGATATAGAAAGGAAATGGCAGAGAATTTGGGAGGAAAAGGGAGTTTTTAAGAGCTCCCCTCAAAAAGACAAGAAGAAGTACTACGTCCTTGAGATGTTCCCCTACCCTTCCGGCAGAATCCACATGGGACACGTCAGGAACTACTCTATCGGCGACGTAATCGCCCGGTTTAAGAAGATGAGGGGCTACAACGTCCTCCACCCGATGGGGTGGGACGCCTTTGGCCTTCCTGCAGAGAACGCAGCAATAAAGAGCGGTGTCCACCCTAAGGACTGGACGCTCTCAAACATCGCCTACATGAAAGAGGAGCTCAAAAAACTCGGACTTTCCTACGACTGGGATAGAGAGATTGCAACCTGCCTTCCGGAATACTACAGGTGGAACCAGTGGATATTCCTCAAGATGCTTGAAAAAGGTATCGCCTACCGCTCAAAGGCCTCCGTTAACTGGTGTCCCTCCTGCCAGACAGTCCTTGCCAACGAGCAGGTTGACGAAGAGGGAAGGTGTTGGAGGTGCGGAACTACCGTTGAGCAGAGGGAGATTGACAGCTGGTTTTTGAAAATAACCGACTACGCCGAGGAGCTCCTAAAAGACCTTGAACTTCTAAAAGGCCACTGGCCAGAGCCCGTTATCACCATGCAGAAGAACTGGATAGGGAAGAGCATAGGAGCAAGGGTTAAGTTTGAAGTGCCGGAAAAGGGAGAAACCATAGAGGTCTTTACAACGCGCCCCGATACCCTCTTTGGCGTTACCTACATCGTCCTTGCCCCAGAACACCCGCTAACCCTGAAACTCTCTGCCGGAACAGAGCAGGAAGAGGCCGTTAAGGACTTCGTTGAGAAAATAAGGAGAACCGAAAAGAGGAAGAGAACAACCGGCGAGCTTGAAAAGGAAGGTGTCTTCTTAGGCGTTTACGCCGTTCACCCACTAACGGAAGAGAAAATTCCCGTTTACGCTGCAAACTTCGTCCTCATGGACTACGGAACCGGTGCCGTTATGTCCGTTCCCGCCCATGACCAAAGGGACTTTGAGTTTGCCAAGAAGTACGGACTCCCGATAAAGGTCGTAATAACTCCGGAAAACGAAGAGCTAAAGGCAGAAGAGCTTGAAAAGGCCTACACAGAGCCGGGTATTCTCGTTAACTCAGGGAAATTCTCAGGGATGAAGAGTGAGGAGGCCAAGAAGGCCATAACTGAGGAGCTTGAAAGGCTCGGAAAGGGTAAAAGGGAAGTCCAGTACCGCCTTAGGGACTGGAACATATCAAGACAACGTTACTGGGGAACGCCGATACCCGTTATTCACTGTAAAAAGTGCGGAATCGTTCCCGTTCCTGAAAGAGAGCTCCCCGTCAAACTCCCGGAAAACGCCCCCCTTACAGGAGAAGGACGTTCCCCCTTAGAGAGGGTTCCGGAGTTTGTAAACGTTAAGTGTCCAAAGTGTGGAGGAGATGCTAAGAGGGACTGTGACACAATGGACACCTTCTTTGACTCCTCTTGGTACTTCCTCCGCTACTGCTCTCCAAAAGAAGAAACTCTTCCCTTCAAGCCGGAAGAGGCCGAGTACTGGATGGTCGTTGACCAGTACATCGGAGGAATTGAGCACGCAGTTCTCCACCTCCTCTACTCAAGGTTCTTCACGAAAGTCCTAAGGGACATAGGACTTTTTAAAGCAGACGAGAACCACCCTCAAAAGGAGTTCTTTAAGGCCGGAGAGCCTTTCCAAAACCTCCTAACCCAAGGTATGGTTAACAAGAGGTGGGTAAGCGTTAAGAACCTCCTTAAAGCCTACAACCTAAGTGAAGAGTCCACTGTCTCTGAGCTCGTTAAGGCCTTAACCGGGAAAGACACCGAAAACGGTGAAACTATCGGCTCTCTTATGAAGAGACACCACGTAACGATCGGAGACAACGCTATTCTCCTTTTAAAGACAGAAGAGGTAGGGAAGTTCATAGATAACCTTGAGGAGTTCCTCTCTGAGCTTGAGAAGAAGTATGGCGAAGTTTCAAAGATGAGTAAATCAAAGCTCAACACCGTTGACCCCGACGATATGATTGAGCGCTACGGCGCAGACGCAACAAGGCTATACATCCTCTTTGCCGCCCCGCCGGAGGCAGAGTTTGAGTGGAAGACAGAGGGAATAGAGGGAGCTTACAGATTTTTAAGGAAAGTCTTTGGCTTTGTGGCAGATAAGAGGGGACTGTTTGAAGGCTCTCTAAAGGGAGCTCCTTCCAAGAAGGGTAAGGATTTAAGGAGAAAGGTTCACCAGACGTTAAAGAAAGTAACAGAAGAGCTTGAAGAGAGGTTTAAGTTCAACACGGCGATAGCGGCGATTATGGAGCTCTTTAACGCTATGAGCTCCTTTAAGCCGGAAACGGAGGGAGACAAGGCCGTCTTAAAAGAGGCAATAGAGAAACTCATAGTAATGCTCTCTCCCTTTACTCCCCACGTTGCAGAAGAGATGTGGGAGATGACCGGACACTATACCCTCCTTGCTAAGGAGAGCTGGCCGGAAGTTGACGAATCGGCTCTAAAGGAAGAGGAGATAGAGCTCCCCGTTCAGGTAAACGGGAAGGTAAGGGACAGGATAACCGTTCCCGCAGACGCCGACGAGGAGACCGTTAAGGAGATAGCCCTATCCTCAGAGAAGGTGAAAAAGTACACTGAAGGGAAAACCATCGTAAGGTTCATCTACGTAAAGGGAAGACTTGTAAACGTTGTGGTCAGGTAGATAAGATGAGGTTTATTGTCCTACTCCTGATTTCGCTACTAACTTCCTGCGCCACCGCTCCTAATAAGGTGGCACACGTTACTCCCTACAAACTCAACCACGTCTACATTGAACCGACAACAAACAGAACAGCAGAGGAAAGCCTTGACGTTATCTTTACACGTGTTGCAAACGAGGTCTTCTACTCAGACCCCCGCTTTAAAGTTGACAGAGTTCCCCAACCTGCCGTAACGGTTGTCGTTAAGCCGGAAGTCAGGTCAATATCAACCTTTGCCGTCGGGTTTGACAGGTACGACAGGGTCACCGAGTACAGAATGGAGATAACGACAAACGTCAAGCTCATCCGTTACGGGTTCAACAGGCCCTTGGCCACCTTTACCGTGAGTAGGTATGACTTCTACAGCACCAAAGGAACAGCCTCAGAGATAGAGCAGAGGAGAAAGGAGTGCATTGAGAGGATAGCCTACGAGATTTTCAGGGAAGTAGCCGAGAAAATCTTCGTAGAAGGAGCAGAAATTGAGAGTGCTAACGAAACTGGAGGACAGTAGATACCTCCTCATAAAAGCTGAGCTGGAAGGGACTAACTTTGTCTACCTCAAGGATAAAGTCCAAAAAACAGAATCCTTAGGAATCCCCGAGAGGGAATTAGACCTTACTAAGCTGTGGGAAAGGCACAGAAGGGAAGAGGACTTCTGTCTACCCTGCGAACTCCTACTCCTTTTAAAACAGAAAGTCGTAACCGCCGAAAACAGTATCGCCGAGCTCGGCCTGACCATTGAAAGGCTGGAAGAGTTTAAGAAAAGGTTGACACAACTGTAAAACAGTCTATATTAAGTGCTAACACCTGCAGCGTCCCCGTCGTCTAGCCCGGCCTAGGACACCGGCCTTTCACGCCGGCGACGCGGGTTCGAATCCCGCCGGGGACGCCACTTCTACCCCCAACGAGATTCCGAGGGAGGAATTCAGTAGAGTTCACAATACCGTCTTCATAATCCCCCTTTTCCCCCTCCCTCCCCTTTATGGAGAAAGGGGCGGGCTATCCCGCCCCCTCTTTCCTTAAGGGTAAGGACGATAAGGATGGAGAGAAAAGACTTCGGAACTGTAACAAAACTGGGAAAAAAGACGGACTATACCTTTGAATACTCTCCCGACCTCTTAGAGAAGTTCCCAAACAAGTTCCCCGGTAAGGTCTACTGGGTATCCTTCAACTGTCCGGAGTTTACAACCCTGTGCCCGATAACCGGCCAGCCGGACTTTGCCACCATATACATCCAGTACATACCGGATAAGTGGCTCGTTGAGAGCAAATCTCTGAAACTCTACCTCTTCTCCTTCAGGAACGCCCGGGGTTTCCACGAGGACACGGTCAACACAATTGCCGACGACCTCTTTAAACTCTTAAACCCCTTCTACATAGAGGTTTATGGAGAGTTTAACCCCCGCGGAGGGATATCTATTGACCCCTTTGTTCAGAGGTTTCAGGAAGTAGACTGGGTGGTGGAACTGGCAAGGGAGAGATTCAAGCTCCACAGGATAGTCCCTCCTGAAATAAGGAGAAACCGTGGTTAAGGTTTTAATCATCGGGGGAAGTGGCGCTTACTTTTTAGAAAAGGAAGCTTTCGGGAAAGTTATTGAAAAGAGGCGGTACGATACCCCCTTTGGCCTATCAAACCCGATATACAGGCTAAAACACGAAGATGGCTTTGAGTTCTTCTTCCTCTCAAGACACGGTGAGAAGGACTACGACGTCACCGCACCTTTTGTAAACTACAGGGCTAACATCTACGCCGCTAAGGAAGTCGGAGTTGAAAGGATTATAGCTTGGACGGGGCCGGGCTCCCTAAGGGAGGAGTTTAAGCCGGGAGACTACGTAATTCCTACAGACCTTATTGACTTCACAAAGAATAGGAAGACAACCTTTTTTGAGAACGGAGGCCTCGGCTTTGTTAGACAGAGTCCCGTCTTCTGCCCCCAAGTCAGAGAGGAGCTCGTAAAGACCCTTGAAAGGCTCGGCTACAGGTTTCACTCAGGAGGAACTTACGTCTGCACAGAGGGTCCCCGCCTTGAAACCCCCGCAGAGATAGAGGCTTTTAAAAAACTCGGTGGCGACCTCGTCGGCATGACCTTAGTTCCAGAGGTCTTCTTGGCGAAAGAACTTGAAATGTGCTACTGCGCCATCTGCTACGTAACAAACTACGCAGAAGGGGTAAAGAACTACAGCTTTAAGTCCGGTGTTCTCTTTGAAGGAATGCTACCGGAAGAGGACAGGAAACTCGTAGACAAAGCCGTTGAGAGGTTTCCCGAGATAATGGTGGAGCTCCTTCCCAAAATAGCCAAAAGAGAAAGAACCTGCCACTGCAAAAGTCTTATGGAAAGGTATAGGAGGAAGGGGAAGATAGGGAGAAACTGGAAAGAGTGGATTCTCAACTTTTAAGTATGGTCTTTTTGACCGACGAATAGAGGGAGGAGAGAATAAACGCAAGGGCAACGGAACTTACTACCGGCTCTGGGATGTGGTAGAAGAGCTGGATTAGCATCATTATCCCAAGTCCGCCGATTCCCCAGTGGGCTCCGTGTTCAAGGTAGGGAAGCTGTTTTAGCTTACCGGACTCAACAAAGTAAAGGGTTAAGGTTCTCAGGATAAAAGCTCCAACAGAGAGACCGAGGGTAATAATTACCAAGTTCTGGCTGATGGCAAAAGCTCCGACAGTCCCGTCTAAGGAGCAGGAGGCATCAAGGAGCTCCAAGTAGATAAACCTCCCGAGTCCCGAATCGGTAACCCCGTCCTTCCTAAAGTACTCAATTGCCCGTTTAACAAAGTGAACAACTTCAAAGAGTAAAACCCCCAAAATCATCGCGAGGATAACTGTAGAATCCTTCCTCAGAAAATCTATAACGGAAAGAACGGACAACGCCAGAATAAGCTTGATTTCACCGAGTTTTGCTATGCGGGTTGCTTTCTCCTCCAGAAACCCTATCCAGTGAATTTCCCTTCCGGCGTCAAAGAGCCAGTTAATAAAGACCATGAGGAGAAAAGCTCCTCCAAAGCCCAAAATCATAGGCTCGGAAGATTCAAGGTATCTGGCATACTCCTCAGGCCGGTTAAAGGCAAGGTCTACTACGTGGAGTATGCTTAGGCCGGCCGTAATGGCAACAATGAGAACGGGAAAGAGAAACCTCATCCCGAAAACGGCAATGAGCATACCCCACGTTAAGAAGCGACGACGCCACACTTGGGACATTCCGGTGAGAATAACGGCGTTCATAACGGCGTTGTCAAAGGAAAGGGATATCTCAAGGAGGGAAAGGGTCGTTCCGTCCAAAACACCCTTTATCCCCATGTAGAGGAACTCAAGTATCCAACTGACGAGAAAGACAACTAAGAACTCTGAGAGCAACCTCCTTAAAGCCATCTTCAGCTCCTTTTTAAAAGAGAGAGAAAGTTCTCAACGACCTCTTCGGGAGGAATATCAAAACAGAGACGTTCTCTACAGCGGGTCTTCCCGTGGAGGGAACAGGGAGAGCAGGGAAGGTTCCTCGTAAGTGCAGTTCCCTCATCCTCAAAAGGGGCAAACCCGAAGGCTGGGTGCGTGGGGCCGAAAATGGCAAGGACGGGAACTTTCACAGCCCTTCCCATGTGTAACACGGCAGAGTCGTTAGATATAACTCCCGAAGAAAGGGAAATAACTGCAAGGCTCTCCCTTAGAGTTAACTTCCCGCAAAGGTTGAAAGCTCCAGCCTTTTCCTCTAAGAACTTCCCAACCTCCCAGTCTTCCTTCCCGCCGATAGAGACAAGGGAGAATCCCCTCTCTTTCAAGCTAAGAGCTACAGCCAGAAACTTCTCTAAGGGATACCTCTTTGCCTCCCACCTTGCACCGGGAGCAACTACCACAAAGGGTGAAGGAGGCAGATACTTCCCGACTTCTCTCCTCTCCTTTTCAGAGACGGCTATCTCCGGCCTCGGGTTTTTTACCTCTATTCCGGCCTTTCTTAAGGCGTCTGCGTAGAGCTCCGGCACAAAGAGCCACCTACTCTTTAAAGGCTTAAAAACGGTCATAAGCCTCCTGAGTAAAGCGTGCTTTTTGTAGGTGTAAACCGGAAAGGAGAAAAACCTTGTAAGAAGCTTCGTCTTTAACGTGGAGTGAAGGTCAAAGGCCAGAGAGTAACCTGAGAGCTCTTTTGCAAGCTCCTTCAGGTCAAAAAAGTCCTTAAGCTCCTCCCTCTTAACTTCTATAACGCGGGAGACCCTGTTATCACCTTTATAGAGCTCCCCAAAAGGGGCGTAGGTAAGAAGGTCTACCTTAAAACCCGCCCTCCTCAGCGGAGATAGGACAGAGCTTACGAGGATAACGTCCCCGAGGGAAGAAAGCCTTATAACGAGAGCTCTCATCAGTCGTCGGCCGGTTCAAACTTATCCTTTGTAGCACCGCACACAGGGCATACCCAGTCGTAGGGTAGAACTTCAAAAGGAGTTCCCGGTGGAATATTGTTCTCCGGGTCTCCCTCGTCAACATCGTAGATGTAACCACAAACGGTACAGCGCCAGAGCTTGTGTTCCAGCTCTTCCATCTCTCCCCCAAGTTAACGTTTCAACCTTGTAATAAGTATACCCCAGCAAAATGGTATATTTGACTTAACCTCGCCGGAGGAAGCCAATGTCGGCAATCATAGGCATCCTTGAAGTCCACCTAAGAATTCCCGAAGCTCACTCCCTCAAAGAAAAGAGAAGAGTTGTAAAGAGGCTAATTGAGAGGATGAAGAACAAGTTTAACGTCTCTGTAAGCGAGATAGGGGATCAAGACAGGTGGCAGTCGGCGGTGGTCGGCGTCGTCACCATAGGGACAAGCCAAAAGGTGGTAGATGCTACCTTAGAGAAGGTCGTTCTATTTGTGGAGGAGCTCTATCCCGGTAAGCTCGTAACCTACTACAAGGAGATAATCTGAACTTACGGGGAGGATATAAGATGAAAAGGTTTCTTTTCCTTCTTACAGCTCTCCTCTTGCCGTTAACGGCAAAGGCCGGCAATGTAGACACATTCGGAATCGGAGCAAAGGCGACAGCCCTCGGAGGAGCTTTCTCTGCCTACGCCGACGACCCCTTTGCCGTCTACTACAACCCGGCGGGTCTAACCCAGCTGAACTCTCCCATTCTCTCGGTAGGTGTGGAGATCCTCAACCCAAAGCTCAAAGTTCACCACTTCAGAGCAAAGGATGGGAACGGAGCTCCCGTTGAACCCTACGATGTATCCTTTAACGATACCTCCGACAACTTAACCGTTCCCCACGTAGGATTTGCCACCCCGCTCATAAAGAACGTTTACTTTGGAATTGCCGCCTACATTCCCTACGGGCTTCATATTAAGTGGAACTCCGATACCTCGGCAAACCCGGCAGCCTACAACGGATTTGAATCCTACTACGTAAGGGGCGTTGTAACCCCCACTATAGCCGTAAAGCTCAACGATAAGCTC
>QNYI01000133.1 GCA_003978805.1 Desulfurobacterium sp. | reverse complement strand
GAGATGAGCAAATCCTCTTAACGAGATCCCTGTTTTTTACGTGCCACTCAACTGTTCTCTTTATTCCTTCCTCTAAGGAGACCCTCGGCTCCCATTTAAGGAGCTCCTTGGCCTTCTCCACGTTAGCCCAAGTAGCCTTCATATCGGCCTTGTGAAAAGGTTTATAGACCACTTTAGCCTTCTTTCCGAGGTAGTTTTCTATAAGCTCTATCAGATACTTCAACCGGTGGGGTTTGTTCCCTCCGAGGTTTATTACCTCGTAACCGGTTTCCGTCTCAAAAGCCCTAACAGTCCCTTCCGCTATGTCGTCAACGTAAGTAAAGTCCCTCTCCTGACTTCCATCGCCGTAAACAACTACCTCTCTCCCTTCGTCAATCGCTTTTATAAACCTAAACACCGCCATATCCGGCCTACCGGCAGGCCCGTAGACCGTAAAGTAGCGAAGAACGGTTACGTCCAAACCGTAAAGGTGGTGGTAAGTATAGGCCATAACTTCCGCACCTTTCTTGCTTGCAGCATAAGGAGAGATTGGAGTGTTAACCGGGAGCTCTTCTTTAAATGGCATAGGTTGACCAGCGTAAAGGGAGGAGGTTGAGGCCAGAACGAACTTCCTCACTCCAAAATCCTTACAGAGTTCAAGGAGATTTAACGTTCCCAGCGTGTTCGTTGTAACGTAAACGAAAGGGTTAACGATACTGTACCTGACGCCAGCCCTTGCCGCTAAATTTATAACGCCATCTATTTTGTTGTCCTGAAATATTACCCTGAGAGCCTCGTAGTTCTCTATGTCCACCCGATAAAAGCGGAAGTTCGGCTTTCCCTTCAACGTGGCAAGGCGGTATTCCTTTAGCCTTACATCGTAGTAATCGTTCATGTTGTCAACGCCGATAACCCTGTAGCCCTTCCCAAGAAGGAACTCTGCCGTCTTATGTCCTATAAGTCCGGCCACCCCGGTAACGAGAACGGTTCCCATAAGGCTCTCCTAAAAAACTTTCTGAGATTCTACCATCAAACCGAACCTCACCTGTAGCTTTATGCAAATATGTCTGTAATCTCTGATACAATAACTGGAACTCTGTGCAATAGTTGCTCTAAACCTCGTTTATATTCTCGTTTGCAAGCAGAGAATTTCTGACCTTAGCAAGGTCGGGTAAACTTGGATAAAGCATCTTTAGCACTGAATTCCCAAATAACTCCCCCTTCCCTTTTCCCTTTCCTTTAAGGGAGTATAATTTTCTCCCGTCCACCGGATAGGAGGTTTTTATGTTCATAAAAACCTTAAAGCTAAAAGGCTTCAAGTCCTTTGCAGATGAGACCGAAATCAGGTTCTCAGAAGGAATCAACTGTATCGTTGGTCCCAACGGCTGCGGGAAGAGCAACATCGTTGACGCTTTAAAGTGGGTTGTAGGAGATACCTCTCCAAAAGGAATGAGGGCAAACAACCTCAAGGACGTAATCTTTAAAGGCTCCGAAGGTAGGCGGGCTTCTAAGAGCGCAGAGGTCACAATCACCTTAGTAAAGGACGACCTTTTTTCCCTTTCTGAGCCTGAGGTAGAGATAACGAGGAAAGTGAAGGCAAACGGGGATAGCGAGTTCCTGATAAACGGGAGGAAGGCAAGGCTTAAGGATATTCAGGAGTTCTTTGCGTCGGTTGGCCTTGGTAGCAGGGACTACGCTTTCTTTGAGCAGGGACAGATTGACAGGGTTCTTAAGATGAGGCCTCAGGAGAGGAGGGCCCTTATAGATGAAGCTGCCGGCATAACCATCTTTAAGGAAAAGAAGGCAGAAACTTTAAAGGAGCTTGAAGAGGCCGAACAGAACCTTGAAAGCGTTAGGGGAGTCATTGAAGAGGTCGCCAAGAACTTAAGGACACTAAAAAGTCAAGCCGAAAAGGCAAAGAGGTTTAAGGAGCTCCGCCAAAAAGAGAGGGAGCTTGAACTTAAACTCTACGGTTTCCAGCTAAGGAACATCCGGGTAGAGAAGGAACTCTCTGAGAGCTCCATCAAAGTCCTTCAGGAGGACAGAATCTCCTTAGAGAGGGAAATTTCAAGGTTACAGGTAGAAGTAGAGGAGCTCCGTAAGGACCTTGAGGAAATTCAGTCTGAACTTGAAGCAACAGCCAAAGAACTCTCAGAGGTTGAGAAGAGCAAGAAAGAGGCCTCTGTAAAGAAGGAATTCCTGCAGAAGGAAGTTAAGCGCCTTGAGGAAGAAATAGAAGAGAAAAGCTCACAAAAGGAGCACAAACTAAGGAAAATAGAAGAGGTCAAGAGGGAAACGGAGCTCCTTTTAAAGGAAGAGGAGGAACTCACCAAAAAGCTAAAAGAAGTTGAAAAAGCCAAGGAGGAAAAGGAGGAGGAGTTAAAGGTTCTCCTGTCCAGAAAGGAAAAACTGGAGGGCAGGAAAAAGGAACTCCAGTCAAGACTTAGCACACTGTCTACCCGTTTAACAAAGCTTCAGCTTGATATGGCAAGGGAGGAGGAACGGTTTAAGTCCCACAGGAGTGCAGTAGAAAGGATACCTACAGAGCTCTCAGAGCTTGCCAGAGAAAAGAGCTACTACGAAGAACAGCTAAGGAGAACGTTGGAGGAAGAAGAAAAGCTTGAAAGGAAGAAGGAGGAGATAAGGGAAGAGATAGAGGCAAAGAAAGCGGAAAGGAGAGAAAAGAGGGAAAAACTTGAATCCTTAGAAGCAGAGCTTGCAAGAAGTAAAAACGCTGTTACTGCCCTCTCCGCCAAGGTAGAGAACACTGAGAGGATACTTGAATCTGTAAACCTTGGGAAGCTTGAAGGGAAAATCGTTGAAAGCGGTAAAAAGGGAAAAGTTAAAGGCTACATAGGGTTACTCAGGAACCTAATCGCCGTTGACTCCGGACTGGAGAAAATAGTTGAAAGCTACATATCAAGGTTCGGAGCCGGCATTATCCTGAGAACCTTTGACGATATCCTCTGGGTCAAGGACAGGATAAAGGGCAACGGCAGGGTTCTCCTCCTTTCTGCAGATGTAGGGGAGGTAAAGGAAGAAAACGTTCCGGGTGCAACCCCACTAACGAACCACGTTAAGGCAAGGGACACAAGGGTAGAAAAGCTCGTTAAACTCCTCTTTACAAACGTCTTTTTAGCAGAAAAAGGCGCAGAGGAGCTGGCAAAGAAGTACCCTAACTGCACCTTTATAGACAGTGAGGGAAACATCTTTTCAGCAAGAGGTTCCTACGTAGGGAAGCAGGGGAAAGGTTCATTCCTCCTACTTGAAAAAGAACTTGAAGAGATGAAAAGGGAACTCCTGAAAAGGGAGGAGGAACTATCAGAGCTCAAACAAAAACTTTCCCCCCTCCAAGGAGAAATTGCAGAGGTAGAAGAGGAAATAGAGGACTTAAAGGAGAACCTTCAGGAAGTAGAGATGGAGCTCTTCACCCTCCAGTCAAAGAAGAAAGAGATCCAGCGGAAGCTCAAGGAGACGTTAAGGAGAGAGGAAGAGCTCCGGAGTAGGCTAAAAACGGCAGAGGAGATCCTCTCCTCCTACTCTTCAAGGATAGAAACGTTCAAGAAGAAGATTGAAGAGCTAAAGAGAGAGAAGAACAGTACGGTGAACGAGATTAAAAGCTTAGAAGAGGAGATACAAGGAGTAGACTCCCTCTTCTCTGGAAAGAGGGAAGAGGTCTCAGAGCTCTCTTCTAAAGCGCTACTTTTAAAAGAAAAGGCGAAAACCCTTAAAGAGAAGAGGGAAGGAAAAGAGAGGTTCCTAAGAACCCTTCGGAGGGAAGTTGAGGAAATAGAGAAGAGAATATCAAGGGACAGGAAGGAGCTTGAAAGGGCACTTTCAAGGATTAAAGAGGCAGAGGAGATACTGTCAGGCGTTGATGAAGCCATAGAGGAGATAAGGGAAGAGCTAAAAGTCTTAGAAGAAAAGAGGAAAGAGGTCTCGGGACTGATAAAGAATAAAGAGGAAGCACTAAAAAGCAGACAGAAAGACTTGTCAGAGGTTCAGAAGAAGCTAAAGGACTTAGAGATTAAGCTTGCCCGTCTCAACGTAAAGGAGGAAGAGCTGATAAAGAAAATCCTTGAGCTTGACGGAAGCGTCTCAGAAGCCTTAGAGCTGGGAGAGCTCGTAGAGGACGAGGAAGAGGCAAAAAGGGAGCTCATAAACCTTAAGGAGAAAATATCCCGGATAGGTTCAGTAAACCTTCTCGCAATAGAGGAGTACGAAAAGATAAAGGAACGTTACGGCTTTATCCTTGAACAGGAGAAAGACCTAATAGAGTCAATAAAGAACTTAAAAAAAGCGATAAAAAGACTTGACGAAGAGATAGAGAAGAGGTTTACAGAGACCTTCAAGGCCGTAAACAGGCATTTTAGGAGAACCTTCAAGCAGGTGTTCGGAGGAGGGAAGGCAAGGCTTATTCTCACAGGAGAGAACTTATCCGAAGCCGGAGTAGAGATTGAGGCTAAACCTCCCGGAAAGAAACACAGCAACATAAACCTACTCTCCGGAGGAGAGAGAACCTTAGTCGCCCTATCCTTCCTCTACGCCCTCTACTCTACCCGTCCGGCACCCTTCGTAGTCCTTGACGAGGTGGACGCAGCCCTTGACGATGCTAATACCTTGAGGTTTGTGGAGCTCTTAAAACAGATGGCAACAGAAACTCAGGTAATAGTCGTTACACACAACAAGCTTACGATGGAAGCTGCCGACGTCCTCTACGGAATAACGATGGAAGTTCCGGGGGTTTCAAAGGTCATAGGCGTCTCTTTTGAGGCCTTATCTATTTAAGGGAGCTCTCTTAAAGAGAGCTCCCTAAGTTTTTAGAACGTTTTACCGTGAACGTGGCAAACGGTACAGTTGGAGTTAGGGTCCATGTGCTTTTCTATATCTATCGGAAGTCCGAGCCCGTTAATAGTTGAATAGCTCCTCGTTCCGTCGTGGCAGGCGGCGCAGAGGGAAGCGGACTTCTCACGGGCAGTTAAGGTATCTTCATTACCCCTTGGCATCTCTACAGGCAGAGCCATGTAGGAGAGTAAATCATCCCTGTAAGAAAGGTCGTAACTCCTATCCTCTGCAGAGATAATCCCTTCAAACTCAAGTCCTTCAAAGTAGGCAGTCGTCTGAGGGTCAACTACGGCGTACTTGGTCTCTGCTGTGTTGTCTACCTGAGTTACAGGAATTTCAACAACTAAGGTTTCCCCTACCTTCTCTACGATGAGCTTTCCGTTGTTTGAAGCGTGGGGGTTGTGGCACTGGCTACAGGCAAGGGCTTCATGATTTGTATGGAAGAGGGAAGCTCCGTCAAAGGAAACGTCCTTAAAGCTTCCTTCACCTTCATAGTCCTTGCTTCCGTGGTAGTCTGAGGAGTAGTCCACAACCGGCGGTCGCTCAGAAGGCGTTACTTTAACATCTGCCTTCCCGTCGCCATCTGTATCGGCAAGGAGCTCCTTCCCTACAACCAGCCAGCCGTTGGTGTGACAGGTAAGGCAGAGGTCTACCACTCTATACTTATAGGTTCCGCCGAGCTTTCCAAAGTCTGTATCCGGCTCAACAATTCCGTCCATGTCCGGCTGCCAGTGGCAGACGACGCAGTCAAAGTCGTCTATACGGCCGTTCCCGTTAAAGTCGTGCTTAGAAACCGTCCTTTTACTCGTTCCTGCGTAAAAGTGTAGCCTTGAAAAACTATCATGGCAGACAAGACACTCCCTTTTTGCATTACCCGTCACGCCGTTTAAGCCGTGGCACGCAGAGCAAACGTTTATAGCGTTCACAGTCCCTACCGAGTCTACAGCCTTATCTATCAGGGATTGGTAGTCCTCCACAGACAGGTCTGCCGTAGCCATCGTATGCTTAAACCTCTGGTGACATCCCAAACAGTTCCTCTGTCCCCAACCGTCCGGGTGATTCTCCTGCGTCAGGTAGGGAGAACTCCTCTTTGCAACGTTGACTCCGAGGTCTGTGTAGTGAACGTCCTGTTCAGAGACCTCTCCGCACCCGGAAGCCGTTAAAGCTCCAGCTAACAGAACCAGTGAAAGGAAACGTTTCACCCCTTGCCTCCTGAAAAGGCTTTCGGGTTAATTGTAATACACATAATTCTTGATTGCAAACATAAAAAAAAACTAATTAAACTAACCGAGTAGCTCGTAAACCGTTGCCATACCGAAAAAGAGAGGTCTAAAACGACCTTCCTTGAACCCCTTTTTTAGCGCAAGCTCTACAAGCTTTTCATAGTGAGGAAAGTCAACTATCGTCCCGAACAAGTGGTGGGAAACGTCCTCCTTAGAGCGAATTTTCCCTAAGGGCAGGACAACGTACTTGAGGAAGCCTAAGAAGGCCTCTCTTAGGAAAGGATTCCTCGGGATGGAAACTTCAAGCACCCTGACCCTTCCCCCTTCCTTCAGTACCCGCCTTATCTCCTCCAGAGCTCTCTCGGTATTCCCAAAGTGCCTTAAACCGAGGGAAACCAAAACGGTATCAAAGGAAGCGTCCTTAAAGGGAAGGTTCAGGGCGTCCCCCCTTAAAAAGGGTATCTCCGGAAGCTTTCTCTTTGCAACTTTCAGCATGGACATTGAATAGTCAAGCCCGATAACTACTTTCGCTCTACCCTTTACAAGGAAGGCCACCTCTCCTGTTCCGCAGGCAAGGTCAAGGGTAACGCCTAAGTTTCCAAGGCCCTTAACGAGCTCCCTCTGCCACCTTGATATTATTCCGAGGGAGAGAGTCTTTGAAATGGCATCGTACCTATCGGCTATCTTGTCAAATATCTCAACTCCTATCGGCTGTTTCTTCCCCATCTCACTTCCCGAGGTTCAGGATAAGCTCCTTTGTCCTTTCCCAAGAGCTCTGTGGCTCAGGGAACTTCTCCTTAAAGAAGTACTCATACCTTCTAACGACCTTTTCCCAAGTGGGGAGAGCTCCCTGAGCTCCCTCAGCCTCTATCGTAAAGGAGGCAACAACTGACGCTATCCTACCGGCTGTAGGGATATCGTAACCTTTGAGGAGGGCTACCAAAAAGCCAGCCCTGTGGGAGTCCCCTGCTCCGGTAGGGTCTACGAACTTTGCAGGCCTTACTGCAGGAATCCTGTAGACCTTATCTCCAAAAACGATTACCGAACCGTGAGCTCCCATTGAAACGCACAGGAGACGAGGCCCTTCTAACTCCCTCAGGCTCTTTACCTTTAAGAGCTCCTTTATCCTCTTTGCCTCATGGCTGTTCATAAAGAGCATGTGAACGTAGGGAAGAATCCTCACAACCCTGTAAGGGTAGGTAAAGGTTTCCTGACCGGGATCAAAGCTTACAAGGGCAGGGATTCTGTTGTCCTTGAGAAATTTATAGTAGAACTCAAAGTGACCGGTAGAGAAGTGAAGAATCCTGTACTCTTTGGAGAGCTCCCTTGCAAGCTCCCTATTTTTAAACAGTAACCTTGAGGTCTCTCTCCTGTTCTCGTAGTAGTAGAGTATTTGGTCGTCACTGCCTTCCCTACTTATGATGAAGCTCCTTGCCATGGGGAAGTTGCCGTTCTTTATCACTCCCCGTAAATCTACTCCCTCTTCCCTTAAAGCCCTCTCGTAGTTCAACTTCTTAAAATCGTAACCGGAAACTGCAAAAACTCCGCTCTTAACACCGAGCCTCGCCGCAGCAACGGCAACGTTTGCCCCCGCACCCCCGTAGGTGTACCTGTATTTTTCGGCCTGAACGGTCTCATTAATGCCGGCAAAGCGCTTTACCAGCAGGACGTTGTCTACTACGATACTCCCGAAAGCAAGAATATCCCTCAACCTTTCTCCACCTTAACGAGGTTCAGTAACTTCTCTCCGACAGAATAGAGCTTCCTGCCTATGCCGACCCTCTCAACGAAAACAGCTCCGGCTCTCCTCTCTTTCCTGAGGGCGTTCCCTATCTCCTCAGAAGAAAAGAGAGAATCAACAACCAAGTAGGATTCCCTTATTAGCCTCTTTTTAGTCTTTTCACTCAAATCTGAGGCCAATATAAGTGTCCCCTCTCTACTTTTAAGCTCCTTTATGTTGTCCTGTCCGACAACTGTCACTCCGGTTCTGTGGGAGAGGGAAAGGAGGTGGAGGAAGTAGTCCTTTAGAGCTCTAAGGGTAATCTCGTATACCTCTTCTGGAGTTACCTTACCCTTAAACTTCTTCTTTACAAAGTTCTTTATACACTCAAATGAAGGGCATACGTTAAAACCCCTACCCGGCAGTTTCCTCGCAAGGTCGGGTAGGGGTTTCCCTTCAAAGACGACAAACCTTATGAACTTATCGGTCTCATCCTTTAACTTACAGCCAACACAAGCTCTCATTCTTCATCTTCCATAGCTTCAAGCTCTTCAAGCTTCCTGTAGTCGCTCTCCTTGATGATATCTATACCGACGATCTGACCCGTCTGTCCCACGAGCTTAGAGGCAAGCCTTGCGTTTACGCCGTGCTTACCGATAGCAAGGGAGAGCTGGTCGTCCGGGACAACGACCTCTACCCGGAGTTCTCCGTTCTCGTCCTCGTAACTCTCTGCGTGAAGGACTTTTGCAGGTGAAAGTGCCCTTGCTACCAGCTCTGCAACGTCGTCAGACCACTCAATCACCTCAACTTTTTCCCCCGAGAGCTCCTTAGATATCGGGATAATCCTACTTCCCCTGACCCCTATGCAGGCACCGAGAGGGTCTATGTAGTCAACGAGAGCCTTAACCGCAACCTTTGCCCTGACTCCCGGCTCCCTTGCAACGGCCTTTATCTCCACGAGTCCGTCGGCAACCTCCGGAATTTCTATTTCCATAAGCCTCTTTAAGAATTTTGGATGAGTTCTTGAAAGGATTACGTAGGGGGGAGGGTAGTCATCAATCCTTGAAGGTTTCCTACGGCTGTAGTGCTTGTAGTCAAAGACGACATCGTATATGTAAGCCCTGACCCTGTCACCTATCCTATACTTTTCCTTCGGGATTTTTTCCTCTTTCGGCAGAATGCCTACAACCCTCCCGAGGTCAACGATAATGTCTCCGTTTTTCCTTATCTCCTTTACCGTCCCCGAGATAACGTCTCCTACCTTCTGCTTAAAGTAGTCGTAGAGTGCTTTCCTCTCTGCCTCTGTAATCTTATCGTGGATAACCTGAGAGGCCGTCTTTGCGGCAATCCTGCCGAGCTCCTCTGTCTTTATTTCTATGAGAACTTTGTCCCCCAGTTTTATACCCTCTCCAAAGAGCTCCTTGGCCTCCTCTAAGGATATCTCGTGATCGGGATCCTTCACAGATTCAACAACAACTTTCTCCTGATATATTCCAAAGTCCTTACCGTCCTCGTCTATCTTTACAACGAGGTTTCCCCTGTAACCTGCCTTTTTTGCCGCATTAATAATTCCTACCTTTACCGCCTCTATCACATCTTCCTTAGATATACCCTTCTCGCGACACAGGAGCTCTATACTTTTACCGAGAGTTTCCATCAAAAGCCTCCTTATTTACTTGTTGAAGAGGGAATCTATGTCTACCCTCGCACTCTTGATATTCTCGTAGGGTATCTCAACCTCAGCGTTCCTTGATACATCGTGCACAGTAACGCCCCTTTCTGAAGTTGCAACGACCTCACCTTTAAAGTTCCTCTGGTTATCCATAGGCTCGTGAGTTTTAATCTTTACAACAACGCCCTTGTGTCTCTCAAAGTCCCTGCGGGTCTTCAGCGGCCTGTCAAGTCCCGGAGAGGAAACCTCAAGGTTGTAGGAGTGGGGAATGAAATCCTCAACGTCAAGGAGAGTTCCTATCCTCTCGCTTATCCACTGACAGTCGGATATAGTAATACCGCCCTCCGGCCTGTCGGCGTATATCCGGAGAACCCACCCTATCGGTTCCCTTACAAATTCAACATCTACAAGCTCAAAACCTCCTTCCTCTAAAATTGGCAAAAGGAGTTCCCTTACCCTATTTACGATTTCCTGAATTCTTTCCTCCATAGCGAGCTCCAAGATCGGAATTAAATAAAAAGGAGCGGTTCCGAAGAACCGCTCACACAAAAAAGGAGTATGAGTGCGATGAACACAGACAGCTTCTAACCGCCGACTTTAAATTTAGGGCGAAGGAAGGGGGTTAGCAAACGAGGAATCAGTAGCGATAGAACTTCATGGCCTTCTGGGCTTCTCTTTCAAGCTCCCTTCTCTTTATGGCCTCCCTCTTGTCGTACTTCTTCCTTCCTCTGACTAAAGCTATCTCTACCTTTACCTTTCCCCGCTCGTTAAAGTACATCCTTAAAGGGACAATCGTTAGCCCCTTCTCTTGGCTCTTTCCAAAGAGCCTTTTTATCTCCGACTTGTGAAGGAGAAGCTTCCTCTTCCTCGTCGGCTCGTGGTTGAAGAGATTACCGTGGCTGTAGGGAGCTATGTAGGCGTTAAAGAGAAAGGCCTCTCCGTTCTCTATCCTAACGAAGGCATCCCTAAGGTTTGCCTTCCCTTCCCTTAAGGACTTAACCTCCGTTCCTTTCAGCGCTATACCGGCCTCGTACTTTTCAAGTATCTCGTAATCGTGATAGGCTTTTTTATTCTTTATTTCCGGTGTTCTTCCTGCCATTTCAGTACTACTCTCCTCCTCTCTGAGTCAATAGAATCAACGGTAAACCTGTAGACGTGCCTGTACTTTAACTTTACATCTTTGGGTAAACTAACGGACGGAACGTAGCCTGCAACGTCACCGGGGAGCTCTACCCAGTAACCTTTCTTATCCTCCTTTACAACGGTTCCTTCTACTTCCATTCCCGGTTTATACTTTTCCTCTATACTTTTCCACGGGTCTTCAGTTACCTCTTTTAAGCTTAGCACGAGCCTCTCTTTATCCCTCTCTACTTTCCTTATTTTAACTTTTATCCTGTCTCCCACCTTTGCAACGTCAAAGGGCGTTTTAAGTCCCGACCAAGATATATCGCTCTTATGGACGAGGCCATCAACTCCGTCAACGTCAACAAATATTCCAAAGTCAACTACGTTTTTAACGGTTCCCTCAACTACGTCACCTTCTCTTAACCTTTTGAGAGTCTCTTTTCTCATTTTTGCTCTTCTCTCTTCAAGGAGCCTTCGGCGGGAAATTACTATACTCTTCCTTTTCCTATCAACTGAAAGGACTTTGGCCTCTATCTCCTTATCAAGCCAGTCGTCCGGCTTTGTAACCGGCATTATGTCTACCTGAGACATAGGCAG
>QNYI01000004.1 GCA_003978805.1 Desulfurobacterium sp. | reverse complement strand
CTGAAGGCTGCAGAGGGGCTTGAGAAAAAGGGAATCTCCGTTACTGTGGTCAATGCCCGTTTTGTAAAGCCGATGGACGAGGAGCTCCTTAAAGAGGTGGCACGTTCCCACGGCCTTATAGTTACCGTTGAGGAGAACGTCGTTAAGGGTGGTTTTGGTTCTGGCGTTAACGAGTTCCTTTCTTCGTGGTACTCCGGTAGGGTGGTCAACTTAGGCCTTCCGGACAGTTTTATTGAACACGGAAGTCAAGAACTCCTCCGCAGCCTTGTAGGCATAGACGCCGAAGGGATAGAGAAAAAAGTAGAAGAGATAATTGACACCGGTAGGATTATTTCCTATATTTCTTAGCGTCAAAGTGGGCGGATAGCTCAGCTGGGAGAGCGCCAGCCTTACAAGCTGGAGGTCACAGGTTCGATCCCTGTTCCGCCCACCACTTAAAGCGGGGACGTAGTTCAGTTCTGGTTAGAACGCCGGCCTGTCACGCCGGAGGTCGCGGGTTCGAGTCCCGTCGTCCCCGCCATTTTTATTTTACGGCCAAGAATTCCCGCCTTTCTCCCTTCCCGTTATAATTTCTTAAGTATCCCAAGGATTAAAGGGGTTGTCATGAAACTTTCAGGAAAAACGGAAGTTTACGGAGTTATCGGTTACCCCGTTAAGCACTCCCTTTCACCTCCAATGCAGACTAAAGCCTTTGAGTTCCTCGGTATTGATGCCGTTTACGTTCCTTTTGAGGTAAGGCCTGAGAGGATAAAGGAGGCTGTAGAGGGACTGAGGGCTTTAAACATCAAAGGAGTTAACGTTACCGTTCCCCACAAAGAGAGGGTAGCTGAGCTTGTTGACTATTTAAGCGAGGATGCCGAGTTCTTGGGAGCTGTTAACGTTGTTAAGAACGTAAATGGAGAGCTCTACGGCTACAACACCGACGTTGACGGTTTCCTCCAGTCCCTTGTTGATGAAGGAGTTGAGCTTGAAGGGAAAAGGGTTACGATGTTTGGCGCCGGAGGAGCTGCAAGGGCTGTAGGATACGCCGTTTTAAAAGCTGGAGCTAAGTTTTTAAACATCGTTAACAGGAACTTTTCAAGGGGAAAGGAGGTAGGGGAGCTCTTGGGAAAGAGGGGAAACGTCCTCGTATTCCCGTTAAAGGAGGGAACTGTATCTACCCTTTTAAAGGATACCGACGTAATCGTAAACACAACCTCCGTCGGAATGAAGGAGGGTGACCCACCGCTCTTTAATTACTCCCTCATTCCCGAAGGAATTACCGTTGTTGACATCATCTACAACCCGGCTGAAACTCCGCTCCTTAAAGCTGCCAAGGAAAGGGGATGTAAGACGGTAAACGGCCTTGGAATGCTCCTGTGGCAGGGAGCTTTTGCCTTTGAAATATGGACAGGGAGGAGAGCTCCTGTTGACGTTATGAGGAAAGTTCTGGAAGAGGAGCTCTATGGTTGATTTCTTAAAGGAACTCGTAAACTCTGAAGTCTGGAAGCTCTATCAACCCTACCTCATATCAATAGTTCTGGGGGGATTGGTCGGGATAGAGAGGGAGTATAAGAAGCAGAAGGAGGGGACACCCTCCTTTGGAGGAATAAGAACTTTTATGCTCATAGCCCTTACGGGAACCATCTCTGCCCACTTGGCTTCCATTTACGGGAACTTCTTACTTTACACCGTTTTGGCTACTGTAACGGCACTTCTCGTAGTGGCTCAGTTCTTTGAGAGGCTTCCCGGCCTTACCTCAGAAATCTCGGCAGTTGTCACCTTCCTCATCGGTGTCCTCTGTTACAGGACGGAATTTCAGTTGGCCTCTGCTATTGCGGTTGTTACCCTTTTCATCCTCTCCTTTAAGGAGCAGATGCACGACTTTGTAAAGCACCTGCGCCTTGAAGACCTCTTCGCCCTACTTAAGTTCACGGCTGTTACGGTCATTATCTACCCTCTCCTGCCAGACGTCTCGGTAGGAGGAGTAAACCCTCGGGAAGTCTGGACGATGGTTGTAGTAATCTCTACCGTTGACTTTATCGGCTACATACTTACAAAGCTTGTAGGGGAGAGGGGAATTCTGATAACCGGCCTCATCGGTGGTGTTGTTTCAAGCACGGCCGTAACTGCCACTTTCTCTTCGCTTTCCCGTTCAAACGTAGCGCTGATACCTGAGTACGGAGCCGGAATAGTAGGGGCTTCCGCAATTATGTTTCCCAGAATGGCTCTCCTTGCCAGTATTGTTGACGTGGAGTTTGCAAAGTTCCTATTTGTGCCGGCCTTGTTTGCCTTTGCGCTGGGGATTTTCGTAGCTTACAGGCTCTCAAGTAAGGATAAAAGGAGTGGAGCTAACGTTGAAGTGAAAAACCCTTACGAGCTTTCAACAGCAATTAAGTTCGGGTTTCTCTACGCCTTTGTCCTCTTCTTTTCCGTTAACGCTTTAAAGGTTCTCGGAGATTACGGTCTCTACGCCGTTGCAACGGTTTCAGGACTTTCAGACGTTGACGCCATTACCCTCTCTGTTGCTAAGCTCTTTTCTGCCGGGGAGCTCTCTATTGTTCCCGGCGTTGTTGCGATACTCCTTGCAGCAGCAGCGAACACCTTTTTTAAGTGGTTCCTAACGTTCTCTATGGGAGGGAGGGAACTCCTTAGGGTAGTTACTCCGGGGTTTGTTGCCTTGTTGGCTGGAGAGGTTGTCGGCGTCGCGATTCTCGTCCTGTTGTGGTAGGTGAAGAGGAAAAACCCCGCAGGAGCGGGGCGGGTATTATTGGATGGGATATACGCTTACGACTTTCTTTCCGCGTCTCCTTTCGTACCTTACAACTCCATCAATGAGGGCAAAGAGGGTGTAGTCCCTTCCCATTCCGACGTTGAGGCCGGGGTGGATAGAAGTTCCCCTCTGCCTTACGAGGATGTTTCCGGCCTTTACGACCTGTCCGTCGTGCCTTTTAAGACCAAGTCTTTTACCTATGGAGTCCCTACCGTTTTTCGTAGAACCCATTCCTTTTTTATGAGCCATGACGAACCCCCGATTAGCTTACGATTTCGTTAATCTGGATTTCTGTAAAGTGCTGGCGGTGGCCGTACTTCCTCTGGTAGTGCTTCTTAGCCTTGTACTTGAATACGATGATTTTCTTACCCTTGCCGTGTCTTACAACGGTAGCCTTTACCTTTGTTCCCTTGGCTTCCTCTCCTACCTTCACGCCGTTTTCGTCCCTTACCATGAGCGCTTCAAACTCTACCTCAGAGCCCTCAGGTAGGTTGAGCTTCTCAACCTTTAAAACCTGACCGGGCTCTACGACGTACTGCTTACCGCCTGTCTTTATAACAGCGTACATCCCGAGAACCTCCCTACGTGGTTAGAGTGAGGTGTTAATTTATAGCAATGTGAATAATCGGGTCAAGCGTTAACGGAAAATATCCCTGAACTTTGCAAAGGCCTCTTCAAGGGCTGTTAAGTTCCTGACGCCTCCTTGGGCTAAATCTGGCCTTCCGCCTCCCTTTCCTTCTAAGATAGGCGCTACCTGATTGATGATGTCCTTAGCGTTGTACTTGGGAACAAGGTCTTTGCTCAGGGCAATTAGGAGGCCGGCTTTTCCGTCCTTAATTCCGACGAGCATAACGGCGGAAGTCCCTGCCTTGTTCCTGATTACATCTGCAATCTCTGCAAGCTCTTTTCCTCCAAAGCCCTCAAGCTTTGCCGTTACAACTTTCACACCGTTTATAAGGGGAGCTCTTTCAACAACCTTGTCAATCTCGGCGGTTGCAAGCTTCTTCTTAACCCTCTCAAGCTCCCTCTCCTTCTCTTTGAGTTCCTCTTTTAGCTTCTCTACTTTCGGTAGGAGCTGTTCTTCAGGGGACTGGAGGGAGGCTGTGAGCTTAGATAGGAGCTCTTCCTTCTTCCTTACGTAGTTCATGGCCTCTTTACCGACTACTGCCTCTATTCTCCTCGTTCCGGAGGCTACAGAGGACTCTGAAACCACCTTGAATAGACCTATGTCTCCACTCCTTTTAACGTGGGTTCCTCCGCAGAGCTCTATACTTACACCTCCAACGTCAACGACCCTGACTATGTCGCCGTACTTTTCGCCGAAGAGCGCAATAGCTCCCCTCTTTAAGGCCTCGTCGTAGGGCATCTCCTCTACTTTAACTGGGTAGTTGTCAAGTATCCAGCTGTAAACGGTATCCTCAACGGCCTTCAGTTCCTCTTTTGTTGGGGCATCAAAGTGGGTGAAGTCAAACCTGAGCCTATCGGGGAGGACTAAGGAGCCGGCCTGTTTAACGTGGTTGCCGAGGACTTCCCTTAAGGCCTTGTGGAGGAGGTGGGTAGCCGTGTGGGCCCTCATTATGGCCTTTCTCCTCTCTTCGTTGACTATGGCCTTTACTACGTCCCCTACTTTGAGAACTCCCCTCTTAACTTTGGCCTTGTGGCCTATGAGCCTCTCCGTTACGTTCTGGGTGTCTACAACCTCGCAGGTGCAGTTGTTACCCTCTATTACTCCCGTATCGCCGACCTGACCCCCTTTTTCTGCATAGAAGGGCGTTCTGTCAATGATTATCTCAACCTCTTCTCCCTCCTTTGCCTCCTCTACCAGCCTTTCACCTTTTAAGATTCCAACGACCTTAGATATACTCTCTAAGTGTTCGTATCCGAGGAACTCCGTGGGGACTTTTCCTGAGAGCTCCTGAATCTCCTCAGAGACAACTTTCTGGAGTCCTCCCTTCCAAGCTTTCCTTGCGCGTTCCCTCTGCTCCCTTAGGAGCTCTTCAAACTTTAAGGTGTCAACCTTTAGGTTTTCGTCGTTTGCAACTTCTAAGATGAGGTCTAATGGGAACCCGAAGGTATCGTAGAGCCTAAACACATCATCTCCGGGTATTGTCTCTTTACCTTCCCTCTTTATCTTTTCAATTACCTCCTGAAGGATGAAGAGTCCCCTTTCTAAGGTTTTTGTAAACCTCTCCTCTTCCTTTAAGGTTACTCTCCTGATTAGCTCCCTGTTTTCGGTAATCTCTGGGTAGGCATCTCCCATTATCTCTATGACTCGGTCAACTCCTTCGTAGAGGAAAGGTTTCTCTATCCCGAGTAGCCTTCCGTGGCGGGAAGCCCTCCTTATGATTCTCCTAAGGACGTATCCCCTTCCCTCATTTGAAGGAAGGACGCCGTCTGCAATGAGGAAGGTTAGAGCTCTCAGGTGGTCGGCTATGACCCTCATTGAGGTGTCACTCTCTTCGCTTTTACCGTAGGGAGTTCCTGAGAGCTCTGAAGCCCACTTAACGAGCGGAAACAGTAGGTCTGTCTCGTAGTTGCTCGGGACGTTCTGGAGGACTGAGGCTATTCTCTCAAGTCCCATTCCGGTGTCTATGGAAGGGTTCTTTAAAGGCCTTAGGTTACCCTTTTCGTCCCTTTCATACTGCATAAAGACCAAGTTCCATATTTCAAGGTACCTGTCGCAGTCACACTTCCCTATTCCGCAGTTTTCACCACAGGCAAACTCCTCTCCCCTATCGTAGTAGATTTCACTGCAGGGACCGCAGGGACCCGTGTCCCCCATTGCCCAGAAGTTATCCTTTTCTCCTAAGAGGTAGATTTTATTTTCCGGCACGCCTACAACTTTGTTCCATATTTCAAAAGCCTCACTGTCCTTTTCGTAGACCGAGACAAATAGCCTTTCTTCCGGGAGTTTGAAAACTTCTGTAACGAGTTCCCAGGCAAAGAGAATAGCTTCTTTTTTGAAGTAATCTCCGAAGGAGAAGTTCCCCAGCATCTCAAAGAAGGTGTGGTGTCGGCCGGTTTTCCCGACGTTTTCAAGGTCGTTGTGTTTCCCTCCGGCCCTCATGCACTTCTGGCAGGAGGTTGCCCTTTTAAAGGGAGGGGTCTCCCTTCCCAGAAAGTAATCTTTGAACTGAACCATTCCTGCATTCGTGAAAAGGAGGGTAGGGTCGTTCTTGGGGATGAGGGGAGAGCTCTTCACTCTTACGTGTCCTCTTTCCTCAAAAAACGTTAAAAAAACTTCCCTTATCTCTTTACCACTCCACTTACTCATACCTTCTCCGTGTTAAAAGTTTGCGAAATTTTAGCAGAGCCCCTTCTCCCCTCTTTTTAAGCTTCAAAACCGCCAGAGAAGATTCCCTCCATCTTGAGCCTGAGGTCGTCAGGCCTTGTTGCGTACTTGAGGGCATCCTCTTTCGTAATGAGTCCCTTTCTCCAGAGGTCGTATAGGGACTGGTCAAAGGTCTGGGAGCCGTAAATTTCCCTTCCTTTTTCTATGAACTCCGGAATTTCGTCTGTCAGTTCAGGGTTCATTATTCTTTCTCTTATTGCGTCGGTTACTATCATTACCTCAACGGCCGGAACCCTTCCTTTACCGTCTGCCCTCGGTAGGAGCCTCTGGGAGATTGTGGCCTTTAAAACGGAAGCAAGCTGGAACCTTATGGCCTGCTGGTGGTGGGGAGGGAAGAAAGAGATAATCCTGTTTATAGTTTCCTTTGCATCAAGGGTGTGAAGTGTGGAGAATACCATGTGACCCGTTTCTGCGGCGTCTAAGGCAGTTCTTACCGTCTCCGGATCCCTCATCTCGCCGACGAGGATAACGTCCGGGTCCTCCCGAAGGGCCGCCCTTAAGGCTGTGAAGAAGTCGTCGGCGTCGTCACCAACTTCACGCTGGTAGAAGATACACTTCTTGTCCCTGTGCAGGTACTCTATGGGGTCTTCAATTGTAATAACTACGCGGGAATCGTGGTTGTTCAGCTCCTCCAGCATTGCCGCTAAGGTCGTTGATTTACCCGAACCCGTTGAACCTGTTACGAGGACGAGTCCCCTTTGGTAGAGGGCTATTTTTTTCAGGACGCTCGGCAGGTTGAGCTTGTCAATGGTGGGAATCTCTGCCGGAATGGCACGCATTACAATGGCAAAAGTTCCCCTCTGCTTAAAGATGTTTACCCTGAAGCGACAAATTCCCGGGATGCTGTAGGCAAGGTCAAGGTTTTTTATGTACGGAATGTCCTTTTTCTTGTCTACCGGCAATATCTCTTTTACGTAGGCGTGGATATCGCTTGCTTCAAGGACAGGCAGGTCGGTTCTGACGAGCTTTCCGTTTATCCTGAAGTAAGGGGGAAGTTTTACCCTAAGGTGAACGTCGGAGGCCCCGAGCTTAAAAGCCTGCGTTAGTAGAGCTTTCAGTTCTATCTTAGCCACCGATAACCTCCATTATTTTTCTTTCAAGCTCGGAAGCAATTTCCGGGTTCTCTTTGAGGAAGACCCTTGCGTTCTCCTTACCCTGTCCGAGCCTTACATCATTAAAGGAGTACCAAGCACCGCTCTTCTTTACAATTCCGAGTTCCTCCCCGAGGTTTAGAAGGTCTGCCTCCCTTGAAATTCCCTCTCCGTAGTAGATTTCCACGATGGCTTCCCTAAAGGGAGGAGCTAACTTGTTTTTAACGATTTTTACTTTTGCCTTGTGGCCTATCCTTTCGTCGGCCTTTCCCTTTATCTGGCCAATGCTCCTTATGTCAATCCTCATGGATGCGTAGAACTTGAGAGCTCTACCTCCCGTTGTTGTCTCTTGGGGACCGCCGTAGCTTCCCCCACCTATTTTCTCCCTTACCTGATTGATGAATATCAGCGCGCAGTTACTCCTGCTCGTTGCGGCGGTAAGTTTCCGTAGGGCCTGAGACATGAGCCTTGCCTGAAGGCCTACGTGTGCCTGTCCCATGTCTCCCTTTATCTCATCCTCAGGAACGAGGGCTGCAACGGAGTCAACGACGATTACGTCAACTGCTCCGCTTCTTACTAACGTCTCGGCAATTTCAAGGGCCTGTTCTCCGCTGTCCGGCTGGGATACCAAAAGTTCGTCAAGGTTTATCCCGAGCTTTCTGGCGTAAGTTGGGGCAAGGGCGTGCTCTGCATCTATAAAGGCGGCGATTCCGCCTTCCCTCTGGACGTTTGCTATAACGTGGAGGGCTAAGGTGGTCTTACCTGAGGATTCTGGGCCGTATATCTCGGTTATCCTCCCACGGGGAATTCCGCCGATCCCTGTAGCTCTGTCTATGGCTATAGAGCCTGTTGATATTGTAGGTACCTTTTCTACGGGCTTTTCGCCCAAGAACATTACAGAGCCTTCGCCAAACTCTTTCTTAATTCTCTTCAGCGCCTCTTCTAAGACCTTTCTCTTTTCCTCTTCCATCAACGCTCCTTTAGAGAATAAGGGTTTAAAGAAAAAAATGGCGGAGAGGGCGGGATTTGAACCCGCGGTGCGGGGGTTACCCGCACACCCGATTTCGAGTCGGGCCCGTTAAGCCAGACTCCGGCACCTCTCCCTTAAAGCCTTAAAGAACTCCTTAAGGAGCTCCTCAGCTTCGGGTAGGTATATTCTATTAACTTCCGGCCTATGGTTAATCCTTTTATCTGCAAGTATTGAATAGAGACTCTCTACTCCCCCAAATTTTGGATCGGGCAAAGAGTAGACAACCCTTCTAACCCTTGATTGAATTATAACACCGCAGCACATTATACACGGCTCAACGGTTGAGTAGAGGGTACAGTCGGTTAATCGCCAAGAGTTGAGCTTTCGTGAGGCTTCTCTTATTGCTAAAGCCTCTGCGTGAGCTGTCGGATCCTGAAGGAACTCCTTGCGGTTAAAAGCACGGGCTACAATTTCCCCGTCCCTTACAACTATGGCTCCTATTGGGACTTCACCGAGCTCGTAAGCCTTTTTGGCCTCCTTAAGAGCCTCTCTCAGGAACTTCAGGTCTTCCATCTAAGAGCCTTAAAAAAATGGCGCGCCCGGCAGGAGTCGAACCTGCAACCTTGGGATCCGTAGTCCCACGCTCTATCCAGTTGAGCTACGGGCGCGTATTTTCTGCTATAAATTTATCCCGAACTTTTTTCTTTTCAATTCCCAAAACGGTAAGGAGGAAGAAGATGGAGCTGGCTCCGACCTACAATCCTGCCCTTTTTGAGGATAAATGGTACCGGTTCTGGCTTGAAAAGGGATACTTTCACGCCGACGAGAAGAAAGTTCTCTCAGGGGAGAAGAAGAAGTTCAGCGTTGTTCTCCCTCCTCCCAACGTAACGGGGGTTCTCCACGTAGGGCACGCCTTAAACTCTACTCTGCAGGATATTATCTGTCGCTGGAAGAGGATGAAAGGTTATGAAGTCTGTTGGATTCCGGGGACAGACCACGCAGGGATAGCTACCCAGTGGGTCGTGGAGAAGGAGCTTGCAAAGGAAGGTTTAACCCGTCACGATGTAGGGAGGGAGGAGTTTGTAAAGAGGGTATGGAAGTGGAAGGAGGAGTACGGTAGCAGGATAATCAACCAGCTTAAAAAGCTTGGGACGTCCTGCGACTGGGATAGGGAACGCTTTACAATGGACGAGGGCTTTTCAAGGGCAGTGAGGAGAGCATTCGTTGAGCTCTACAGAAAAGGTCTCATCTATCGGGGAAAGAGGCTGATAAACTGGTGTCCGAGGTGTCATACCGCCCTTTCAGACCTTGAAGTTGAACACGAGGAGGTTAAGGGTAACCTCTGGTACATTCGCTATCCCTTGGTTGATGGGGACGGTTACGTTGTTGTCGCTACGACAAGGCCTGAGACGATGCTGGGAGACGTTGCTGTAGCTGTAAATCCGAATGACGAAAGGTATAAAAGTTTGGTGGGCAAAAAGGTAAGGCTGCCGATAGTAAACAGGGAGATACCGATAATTGCCGATGAGTACGTTGACCCAGAGTTTGGAACTGGAGTTGTGAAGATTACTCCGGCTCACGACTTTAACGACTTTGAAATAGGTCAAAGGCACGGGCTTCCTGCCATCTCCGTTATGGATGACTGGGGAAGGATAACTGTAGAGCCGTTTAAAGGCGTGGACAGGTTTGAAGCGAGGGAGGCTATAGTTTCCCTCTTAAAAGAAGAGGGACTCCTTGAAAAGGTTGAGCCCCACGTTCACGCCGTCGGCCACTGCTACAGGTGTAAGACCGTCGTTGAACCTTACCTCTCAGACCAGTGGTTTGTGAAGACTAAGCCGTTGGCCGAAAAGCCTATAGAGGCCGTTAAAGAGGGAGAGATAAAGTTCATTCCTAAGCAGTGGGAGAACACCTTCTTTGACTGGATGTACAACCTTAGGGACTGGTGTATCTCCCGTCAAATATGGTGGGGGCACAGGATTCCTGCTTGGTACTGTGAGGAGTGCGGGCATATAAACGTTGCAGAGAGAGCTCCGGAGAAGTGTGAAAACTGCGGCAGCATAGAGCTCTACCAAGATGAGGACGTCCTTGATACGTGGTTTAGCTCTGCCCTCTGGCCTTTTGGAACCCTCGGCTGGCCGGAAGAAACTGACGACTTAAAGGCCTTCTACCCGACAGACCTCCTCGTGACGGGCTTTGACATCATATTCTTCTGGGTATCCCGTATGATGATGATGGGTTACCACTTTACCGGTAAAAAGCCATTCTCCGACGTCTACGTTCACGCCCTTGTTAGGGACGAGCGCGGTCAAAAAATGAGTAAGACAAAGGGCAACGTTATAGACCCCCTTGAGATGGTAGAAAAGTACGGAGCTGACACTTTAAGGTTTACACTGGCAGCCCTAGCAGCTCAAGGAAGGGATATAAGGCTATCTGAGAAAATCATTGAGGGCTACAAGCACTTTGCGAACAAGGTGTGGAACATTGCAAGGTTCGTCCTTTCTGCTACCGAGCAGGTAGAGCTTGAAGGAGCTGTTGCCTATCAGCCGGAAGATAGGTGGATACTGACAAAACTCTCAGAGACAGTTGAAATCGTTGACAGGGAGCTTGAAAACTACAGGTTTAACGAGGCTGCCAAGGTCATCTACCAGTTCCTCTGGCACGAGTTTGCTGACTGGTACGTTGAGTTTACGAAGCAGAGGATCTTTAAGGGAAGCGACGAGGAGAAGAGAACTGCCGTTCACGTTCTCCTAACTGTCCTAAGGGATTCTTTAAAGCTTCTCCACCCGATAATGCCCTTCCTTACAGAAGAAATTTACCAGAAGCTACCGAATAAGGACGCAGAGTCCATCGTTATAGCACCGTGGCCTTTACCTGAATTTAAGTTTGAAGGTGCTGTTGAGCCTGTAGAAACCGTTAAGGAGATAATAAGGGGAATAAGGAACACAAAGGCAGAGCTGAACATTCCTCCTTCTACTAAGGTTGAAGTCTTTGTAAAAAGTAGCGATGAGGAGCTCCTTAGAACGATTTCTGTTATGACGCCTTCAATAAAACAGCTTGCAAGGGTTTCGGAGCTCCAAAGGACAGAAGAAGTTCCCTCTGGCTGTGTATCCTTCTTCCTTCCGGGAGTTGAGGTTTACGTTAGAGTTGGCGAGCTGATAGACGTTGCCAAAGAGATAGAGAGAATTAAGAAGAAGCTCTCAGGCTTAGAGAAGGACATTAAGAAGCTTGAGAAGAAGCTTTCAAACGAGAACTTCCTGAAGAGAGCTCCAAAGGAAGTTATTGAGAAGAACCGTAGTGAACTTGAAGAGCTGAAGGAAATTTACGGAAAGCTTAGCAACACACTAAAACAGCTTGAAAATATTCACCCCTCCCTTTAAAGGGAGGGGTAAAACTAAAAAAGGCCTGGCACCGCC
>QNYI01000039.1 GCA_003978805.1 Desulfurobacterium sp. | reverse complement strand
CCGGGTGTTCCGAGAAGAACTTCTTTGCATCGGGTTTCAGCAACCTCTCAACATACCTGTAATCTCCCACGGTAACCTTTATTCCCTTACCGGAGGCAAGGAGAGTCTCCTCTGTGCAAACTTTTTCCTTTTTAACTTCCGAATTCTGAACGTTACCACCGCAGGAAGCAGAAATAAGCACTGTAAGAAGGAACATCGGTAAAAAACGTTTCATTCTACCCTCCTTAAAAAGTGAAATCCCTCGGCTCCTTGTGGAGCCGAGGGTCAAGGAAACGTTAAGAAACATTTTACTGCTTCTTCTTTCTTCTGAAGCCGAACAGTCCGAGGAGACCGGATAGGAGAACGCCGAGGTTGAGAGCTCCAGAAGCCGGAGAAGCGGGAGTTACTGAACAGCCTCCGCCTCCACCGCCGGTAGGAGCTTCCGCGACCTCTTCAGAAGCAGGCCTTACGTTCTTGAGGATAGCGAGGGCAAGCTCTCCCCCTTCAGAAGCCCTTGAGTCTGTCCTTATCGCAGCAACGTTCAGTGTTAAGGTCTTAGAGTAGGCATCGTAGGATGCCCATCCTCTATTAATGGCTTCTCTCATCGTTATAGACTCAGGGTTAAAGGTTCCTTCTTTAACTTCATAGCCGACTTTGTACTCTCCGTTTTCTTCCTTCTCTGAGTGTCTCTCCTTCACTATCTCGGCGTAGTTGAGGTAGAGGTCGTCAACGCTCGTTACGCCGAGGTCAGAGAGCTTAAACTCAAGCTTTTCTATGTAGTGGGAGAGAATTACCGGCGTAAATACCGGTTCAACGCCTTCCCTTTCACCTGCATCAATTATCTCGTCGGCAAGGTGCTCAAGTCCGAGGAGCTCCGGTAGTTCATTCTTAAGCCTTACAACGATTGCCCTCCTCGGCATCTCTCCTTCTGGAAGAACCTCTGTCTCAACCTCTACGGGAACTCCTTCAAACTTCATCTTCCACTTCTTGTTCTTCCATTCCTCTGGAGCTGTAGCCGGAACGGCAAAGGCGATTCCCTCAATACCGGTGCTCTCAACCGGTATCGGGACAAGGTGTCTATCAATATCAACCCCGTTTCCTAAGGCGTTAACAAGAATATCCCCTGCAGTCCTGACCATAACCTCGTAGGTATTTCCACCCCAGCTCATAGTTCCGTACTCAGGAGACCCGTCCTCATTCTCGGGAGAGTTGAAGAAGACCTTAACGGCCTCCTTGTAAGCCTTAGGAGGAATCTTAACCGGAACGGTGACGATCTCTCTACCGAGACCAAAGTACTTAACGGTTCCATCGGGATTCTTCTTAATGAGGGCTGAGAGCTCTTCACTTGCGTTTATATCGGCCATGTTGGCCTGCGGGAGCCTTCCGTTCTTAGCGTCGTGGCAGGCGTTACAGTCAAGCTTTTCTCCGTTAATCGTCGCACCGGCTCCGAGGGCGTATTCTTTCGGAAGAACGCCGTGGTCAATGCTAAAGGGTGCAGTCCAGATGTAGAAGACGGGATCAGGATTCTTAACTCCTTCGGCCTTAAGGACTTCTGTAATAGCCCTCTTCATAGCATCGTACTCGGTGTCTGTATCAATCTCAGGCATAAGGTCGCCGTTGTCGTCGCAGATCAGGTCTCCCAGTATCGTCTTAACGCAGACCTTCCCGTCCACGTAGTAGTAGGAAGGAACTTTCTTTTCGGTCTGACCTGCAGGGAGGATACCACTTGAAGCGGCATCTGACTTCACCTCTCCTGTAAGGGCAGCGTTAATCTCCCTCACGTAGAGAACCTTTCCGGTGGTCTTGTCGTACCACGTAACGAGGGTAAGGGGATCTGCAATCCTGTACATAAAGTTCTGGTCTCCGGGTTTATCCGGCCTAAAGCCGTTGTTAATGATAACAGTAGCCCATCCCCAAGGGAACGTATCGCTGGGAACTTTCCAGATACCGAACTCATCCCTGTCAAGCCTTAAAGCTGCCTGTCTTGGGTCAAAATCCACCTTGTAGATGGGAACTACAACATCTTTGCCGTTAACCGTCTTAGCAATTGGGAAGGGTTGTGGAGCTCCGTACCCTGCAATCGGCATGAAGGGACCAAATCCGGGGGAGAACATTCCAACCGGCAGTTTTTGCACCTCGTTATTCCCGGGACCGTAAGAGAGCATCCTGTTGTCAAAGTTGTAGGAGTAGCCGAGAACGTCGTAGAAGGCTCTGAAGGTCCAGTGGGTTCTGTAGGGAATGTGGCAAACTTCACAGGCAACCTTCTGGATGTGGTTAAGGGCATTGCCACCTGTTCCAAAAGCAATACCTTGGTGAACTTCTGCGGCGAGCTCCTTAGATCCGTCAAAGTGACAGTCTATACAGGTCTTTAAGGATGGGTTGTAGTCAAGGGACTGATCCCAGTGGCCTCCCCAGTCGTTACCTTTGAGGAAGTCGTGGTGGACAGGGTGGAGCTCCTTCTCTTCTTCCGTTAAAGACCCCTCTCCGTGACAGGAGAGACAGGTCATATTTCCTTTTTCGCTGTCAAAGTGAACGTCGTAGCCGATAGGAACATCGTCAAAGGAAATGACGGACTTAGCCTTCTGCATCCTGACGAAAGCTTCCTGCTTCTGAGCATCATCCGTCAGGTCGTAGTCTTTTAGGGCATCGGCGCTGAGGTTACCTTTATCCTCACCGCCACGATGGATATCGTAGGAGAAGACGTCTCCCCTCTTAACTATCTCAGCAGCAAGGCCGAGAGTTCCCTTCCTCGTAACCCAAGTGTAGAAGGTAGTTTCCTTGGTATCGTCGCCATCAAGGTCAACCTGAGAGCTCGGGTAAACGATGGCCATATGACAGTAGGAACAAACGTATCCCCACTCCCTATTCTTTGTCCCTGAAGTCATCTTAGGAGTGGTTCCCGGCTCTTTAAGAACCGAGTAGGTGTAGTTCTCGCCTTCCCTATTCATGAGAATTGGAAGGTTAACTTCTCCGTTGGAGTTAAACTCATCGGCATCGTAGTAGACTTCGGGCTTCCAGATGTCTCCGTCCTTAACGAACCTTACGTAGGCAAGGGGAATTCCGTCTTGGTCGGTATCAACTCCCATAAGGGAAGCGGTGGATATGTACTTAAAGAAGAAACCTGCGAAGGTTCTATAAACAACGTTGCCGTTATCGTCCTTAAAAGTGGCTGCGCCACCGTTTACGTAAACTTCTCCGCCGTCCTTGTCTTTTGTGGTTTCCGGGTGTTCAAAGTAGACGACCCTTGCGACTTCCCTTGTAGCACCGTTTGCGTTGTTAGGGTAGAGGATGAAGGGTTTGGCATCCGTGCCGTTTTTAAGCTCATCTATAAACGAGTCATCAACCATATAAACGCTCTTAAGAACGTCTATGGGAACGGAGTTGTAGTAGGCAGAATCAACCTTAGCAACCGTTTTCCCGTTGATTACTTCACCCACTTTGGGAGGAACGCCGAGGGAAATTACAATCGTCTCTCCGTCGGCAGTCTCTCCTTTAAATACCATTACGCGGGGATTAGCAGGCATTATCGGGTAGACGTCTGCAACGCCGAGCTGGGTGTGAACCGTCTTATCCCTTTGAGAAGCGTCTGCGTGGCACATAAAGCAGTCTGTATCGTTAACACCGGAACGCTTGTAGTTAAAGAGTCCCGGCTTTCCGAGGTAACCGGCTCCAACCTCGTAATCTGAGTAACCGAGGAAATCCCCGTCAATTCCTACCTTTGAAATGAGGGAATCGTCATGGATGAACCACTCTTTATTCTCTGCTAAGGCATCAAAATCCTCATCGCCGAGTTTTTCCTTAAGGACTTGGTCTAAAGGCTCGCTCTCCCTTCCAAACTCTGCAGCTCCTCCTCCTGCGTGACAGGAGTTACAGGTTATATTGTGGTTCATAGTTCCCATATCAAAGTTGAAACCCTTGTAAGCATTGGCATCTGCAGGGTTAACACCGTCTACAGTTCCATCGGGAACTGCAGGGTCGGTAAGAGGACTTTTTGCCGCCAACTGGCGGTAGGAAGGTGGTCACCAACCTCCGTAGTGGGACTTTGTGCGGAAGTAACGCATCTTTAGAACTTGGTTGGTCACAAAGTCCTTCGTTCCGGTATCGTCGCCGTGGGTCTCCTCGTTATCCATCCATCCCATATCGTGTATTCCAACAGCTCCGTGGTGGGACATGCGGACGTCTTCTACTATCTCCTCGTGACACTGCCCACAGGTCTTTTCCCAGCTAACCGGATTACCCTTCTTGAGGCGTTGAACGTTACCGTCCTTGTCCTTGACCTCTACGGTCTCTGAGGAGGAAAGTCCGCTGAGAACGCTGTTACCTTCGGTGTCAAGGAGTTTTATGGCCTCGTGGTCAGCATAACCCTGTGAGGCGAGAACAGCACTGAGTATGAAGGAAGTTGTGAGCGTCAGCTTGCTCTTCCGCCACCGTGCCCTCATGTCGTCCTCCAAATGTTTACAATTTTTTTACATTTTCGGTCTCCTAAATTTTAACAGAACATCCATAATCGTTCAACATTAATAATCTTTTATTAAAGCAAAGTCGGCAAAAAGGTGTAACCGATTACCTTAAGTCCCTCAGGGGTTATTTTCCTTCCCCTCGGCGTCTTTACTATAAAGCCCATCTCAATGAGGTAGGGCTCGTGAACGTTCTCTATGGTTTCAACGTCCTCCTTTAAAACCATCGCCAACGTATTAAGGCCTACGGGACCTCCCTTAAATACTTCAGCTATAGTCTTTAATATTTTCCTGTCCATCCGGTCAAGACCGTAGGAGTCAATACCGAGCTCTTCAAGAACCTTCTTTGCTCTTTTCTCGTCAATTTTCTCCCAAGAGTGAACAGTGGCAAAGTCCCTAAAGCGCTTTAAGAGCTGGTTGAGTACCCTCGGCGTTCCCCTACTGCACCGGGCTAAAAGGGTGAGAGCTCCGTCCTCCAGAACGATTCCGAGCTTTTCGGCGTTCCTCTTAGCTATCTCTTTTAGCTCAGGAACCGTGTAGAGCTCCAGCCTGCAGATGATTCCAAACCGGGAACGAAAGGGAGGAGCTAAAAGGTTCAACCTCGTAGTTGCGCCTATTAGGGTAAACGGCGGGAGCTCTATAGAGAGAGCTCTCTTCTTCCCCGAACCTGTGACAACGTCTATCCTAAAGTCCTCCATTGCTGAGTAGATACTTTCCTCCACGCTCTTACTGAGCCTGTGAATTTCATCTATGAAGAGGACATCCCCCTCCTTTAAAGACGTAATGAGGGCTACGAGGTCTCCCTTCCTTTCAATGGTCGGGGCAGAAACGATTTTTATATCCTTACCGAGCTCCTTCGCCACTATCATAGAGAGGGTCGTCTTTCCCGTTCCGGGAGGTCCGTAAAAGAGGATGTGGTCAAGGGGTTCTCCCCTCTTCTTCGCCGACTCAACCGCTACCTTTAGGAGCTTCTTTACCTTCTCCTGACCTATGAACTGGTCAAGGCTTTCCGGCCTTCCTATCAAGTCCCTCTCCCCGAAAGCTTCTGAACTGCCTGCTTTACGGCCTCCTCAAGGGAAAGGCCTTTAACGTCAAGTTCTCTAAGCTTAGACGTTATCTCCTTTTTCGTGTAACCTAAGGATACGAGAACTTCCACAAGTTCATCCGGCAGGGAAGCCTTACCTTCCAGCTTTCCTCTAAGTTCAAGCACTACTCTCTCGGAGAGCTTCTTCCCGAGGCCGGGGACGGAAGAAAGGGTCTTTACGTCCCCAGCCGAAACTATCGCCTCAAGCTCTTCCCTTGAAAAGTGGGAAATGATACTCATAGCGACCCTTGCGCCTACTTTGGGAATCTTTAAAAGGGTCTCAAAGAGGGAGCGCTCCTCACGGCTTCTAAAGCCGTAGAGGGTCGGCGTTCCTTCCGGCGGAAGTATCAGCTTCGTAAAGAGTTCTAACGTATCCCCCTCTTTCACCTCTGTAAGAAGCCTCACAGGAACAAAAACCTTAAAGGCTACACAGCCACAGAGGAGGGAAATGCCGTCGGGGTACTTGTAGATAACCCTTCCCCTTAAGAGGTCTACCATCTTACCTGACTACAGTCACGTTCTCGGCAAAACCTTTAACCCTGAAGGTAAACGTTCTACCCTTTAAAAGGGCTACCTTCGGTTTAACCTTCACCCTTAAATTTACGTAAGACTTCCCGGGATACCTAAGGTTAACGTTAATATAGCCCCTTACTTTTACATCCGCATCTTTACCCTTTCCTTCTGCTTCAAGGCTTACAACGTTTTCCCTCTTTACAACGAAAGTTCCCTTTAGTTTTCCGAGGTTTAACCCCGGCAGTGAGAAGAGACCAAAGGAGAGCTCCCCAAGCTCTAACCTCTCAACAGAAAAGCTTCCCCTTCCCTTCTCAAGAAGCGCCTTTTGAACTCTCAGGCTAACCTCTCCAGCAGCAGAGAAAAGCCCCCTAACTTTAAAGGGAAGTTCTTTCACGCACCTTGACAAGCGGAGGGATTTAAGGTGAAAGGTTAACTCCGACAAGGGGTAATTAAGTTTTACCTCCCCCTCCCCTCCGCAAACCTTTAAGGAAACGTTTAAGCGCCTGTCACCTGAGAGGATACTCTCCAAATCTGGCAAAACCACCGCCTCTTCAATAGAAAAAGGCAGTTGGGGGAGCTCCAAGCCCTTGACTCTTAACTTGGGAGGGAACTTTTCAACTTCTACCTCTGTGTAGCCGATTTCCCTCTTGCAGAGCTCCCTCTCAACCACCCTTTCCAAGGGAAACGAGAGGTAAAGGAAGAGGGGAAATGAAAGGAGGAATATTAGAAAATAGCGGAAGTTCTTCATCACCCTTCCTCGCTCCCTGCAAAGAAGTTGAACGTAACCTTCCCCGAAACGAGGCCATTTTCGTCCATATCGGAGATTTCAAGGGAAGTTGACTTAAAGTAGTAGGGAGAACCCTCTAAGCTCTTTATAAACCGGGAAAGGTTATTTAGGGAAACCTCTGAGAAACTGACGGTTACGGTCTTAACCTCCATCCCCTCCTCAAGCCTTCCCACCGATACCTTAACGTTCTTAAGCTCAAGGGAGTAACTCTGGGCCCTCCTCTTTACGTAGTCTGCCACGTCAAGACCTTTCCCCCTTCTCACCCGCCGTAAGGTAGGCTCAACTTCCCGTTTAAGGGAGAGGAGCTCTGTCACCTTCGGACGGATTCCCTCTACCCTCTCCCTTAGCTTTTGGGACTTTTTCAGGTACTCCTTTTCAAGGGAGGCAACGGGAGAGAGGACAAAAGTCACGAAGGCAAGGAGGAGGGCAACGGGAATCCCAAGTAGGATTACTAACCTGTCCCTCTCGCTGAGTCCTGCAAGGTAGTCCAAGAAGGCCTCTTTCACTCTCTCAACCACCGCTCCTTACTCCGAATACCGTAATCGTAAACTTAACGCCCCTCTCTGTTTCTTTGCTAACGTCTGTGTTAACCTTACTAAAGTTTCTCTTAAGGTTATCCGTAAACTCCTTTAAGGCCTTAGAGTTTTCCGCTACTCCCGTAATCTTAAAGCTACCTGCAGTAGAACTACCTTCAAGCTTTAAAACCTTAACACCACTACCTATAGCCTTAGAGATACCTGCAAGGTAGTAAAGGACAGAAGGTCTATCCAGCAAAAGGAACTCCCTTAACCTCTTAAGCCGGGATAGAGCCTGTGAAAGCTGTTCCTCCGGAGCAACGACCCTTTCGCCGAGTACTTTCTCTATAGCCTTCTTATACTCCCTCTTAAACTCTAAGTAGTCCCTCTTTGCCTGAAGGTAGGAAAGGTACTCAGAAACGGTAAGAAACGCGAGACCTCCAAAGAGCATAATGGCGGAGGCAACCAGTTTACCCTTATTTTTCGTGAAGAACTCGGAACTGAAGAGGGAGAGCTCTTTAAAAGACGCCCTGCAGGGAGATTTCCTAAAGTGGAAGAGCCCAAAAGCTCCAAAGTAGAGGGGAGTCTCTCTACCGAAAGGCTTTTCCTGCGGAACCTCTAAGGTTATATGCTCCCTTAGGAGCTCTACAAACTCTTCGTCAAGGGCTCCGCCGCCAACGAGAACAACCCTTTTAGACTCTACGGCGGAGGTTACCCTCTCTTTGAGGAGGGAGGGTGAACTCTTGAGGGCTCCAAAGCCAGCCCTAACAATTTCAACGGAGGTCAACTTACCGGCAGAGAGCTCCAAAATGGCCGTCTTTGAAGCTCCGGCGTCAATAACGGTTAAATCCTCCTCCCCGAAAACCAGCTTTGTAGCTATAGCCACCCCTACAAGGTCTGCCGTAATGACCGAAAGGTCTTTAAAGGATTCCTCCAGAGGTTTCAAGGCTTCCTTCTTCTCTACAAAGAGGAGGAACTCACACCCTTCCTTCTCCTTTTTAACGGGACAGAAAGCAACCGATATCTCCTCCGGCAGGATTCCAATATCGGAGGAGACGTCGTTAACGATTAATTTCCTAAGCTGGTTTCCCCTGCACAAAGGGTAAAAGGACTTTTTAACGAAAACTGTCCTTGAGGAGACCCCCGCTACAATTCCTCTTCCTTCAGGGAAGCCCGTTCCGAACCGCCTGCCGTCAAACCACTTAGTCAGCTCAGAGCCTACATCAACGCCTATCATTGAACCACCTTCCACTCAAGGACTCTATGTCTGTCGGTGAAGGCCTCAACGGTAGCAGTGGTATCCCCGTAAGAGGCTGTAGCTTCTATGCGGAAGTAGTTGCACTTTTCCGTTATCAGAGGCCTTATCTCAAAGTAGAGCTCCTCGTCAAAGCCGGGAAGTTCTTTAAGTTTCCCCAAGTTCTTTATGGGACGGTTCTCAATTATACTATCAACGGCATCCTCGTTCATGTTCGGGGAAAGGGCTAAGAGAACCTCCTTGGGAGCGGAGTTTACGTTAACTTTGTCGCCGTAGACGGTAAGGTATCTCTTGAGCTTCTTAAAAACCTTTTCACCTATTCCTTTCACGTAAAGGAGCTCGTAAACACTCTTCATAGGAGCGTTGGAAGGTCTATAACCGAGCCCACCGTAGTAGAAGCTCTCCGCACCGTTTTCAAAAACCTCATCATCCCTATCAACCCAGTCCCTAATAGAATCGGCAAGGTCGGGGTTAAGGCCGAGATTCTCAAAGAGCCTCTCGGCTATGGCGTGCCAGCGGTTATTCACAAGCTTGTTAACGTTTAGCTTCCCACACTCGTCCTCAACCCTAACAGAAACGGAGATTCCTCGGTAGTTGTAGTAGAAGGGAGAAGCCCACTCATCCCCGACGCCGTCAAAGCCGTTGTTGTCGTTCCTTAAAAAGTAAAGGGCAATCTTTACGGCAGAAACGGCAGCGTGGTAGGCAACGGTGTAGTCCCTGAAATCCTCTGTCCTTTTAAAGTTACGAGTTGTGAGGTAGTAGAGGGAGAAGAGGAAAGAGGCGGTAACGGAAACCATAACGAGGACGAGGAAGAGGACAAATCCCCCTCTACTCCCTGAAGAACTCAAGAATCTTTTCCTCATTGGGAGAGTTTATAACGCCCTTTTCGGTAATTATTGCCGTTATGTTCTCGTGGGGAGTAACGTCAAAGGCGGGGTTTTTCACCTTAGCGCCGTAAGGAGCTATTCGGCAGTCACGGCAGTGGCAGAAGAGAACCTCTTCGGGAGCTCTCTCCTCTATGGGAATCTCCTTACCGCTTCCTATGGAGAGGTCAAAGGTAGATGTGGGAGCTGCCACGTAGAAGGGAATACCGTGCTCCTTAGCAAGAACCGAAAGGGTGTAAGTCCCTATCTTGTTGGCTGTATCGCCGTTTAAGGCTATCCTGTCTGCCCCGACTATCACACAGGTAATCTCTCCGGAAGCCATAAGCCAGCCGGCCATGTTGTCGGTTATGAGGTGGTAAGGAATTCCCTCCTGCTGGAGCTCCCAAGCGGTAAGCCTTGCTCCCTGAAGGTAGGGTCTGGTCTCATCAACGTAAACGGTTATCTCCTTCCCCGCCTCAAAGGCAGCCCTGATTACGCCGAGGGCTGTCCCGTAGCCGGCAGTTGCAAGAGCCCCCGTGTTACAGTGGGTAAGGATGACCTCCCGGGAGGAAAGGAGCTCCGCGCCGTACTGCCCTATTTTCTTGTTCGTTTCAACGTCCTGCTGTTCAATGTTAACGGCCTCGGTTTCAAGCGCCGCAACTATGTCATCGGTGCTCCTTCCAGCCTCAACTATCCTCTTCATCTTCTTTAAAGCCCAGAAGAGGTTAACCGCCGTCGGACGGGTTGCAGCGAGCCTGTTGATTATCAGCTCAAGCTTAGCCTTAAAGTCCAAAAAGTTCCTCGTCTCCCTCGCTACTCCCTTTGCCCCGAGAACCACCCCGTAAGCGGCAACGACGCCTATTGCGGGAGCTCCCCTGACCACCATATCCTCTATCGCTTTTGCAACACACTCATAGTCCTTACACTCAATCCACTCTTCCCTTAAAGGGAGTTTCCTCTGGTCAAGAAGTAACAGTGAATCCCCAGTCCACTTTAAAGGGCGTATGTCCCTAAGCTTCCCCATTCACTACCCCCTTTTAACGACGAGAACGGGACACTCGGCCTTCCTTATAACGGCCTTTGCAGTGCTTCCCATTTCAAGTATTCTCTCTATGAGACCTTTGCCGTGGTAACCGATGACTATAACGTTAACGCCTTCCTCCTTGGCCACCCTAACTATCTCGTCGGAAGGAGTGCCGACGGTTAGGAGCTCCTTAACTTTAAAGCCTGCCTCCTCAAACTCCTCAGAGAGTATCCCGAGCATCTCTTGGTGACGTTTCAGAACCTCCTTTTCAATCTCGGGCAGGTGAGCGTAAAGGGAAGCAACGTCAAGGGCAAAAGGGTCGTCAAACTGAGGGAGGCTAAACTCCAAAGGCGATATCACGTGAAGTACGATAACTTCCTCGGCTCCGGCCTCTTTCAGCTTTAGAACGTAGTTCTTTGCGGTTTCTGCAAGCTCAGAGAAGTCGGTAGGGTAGAGAACTTTCTTAAAAAGTGGCATTAAGCACCTCTTACCTTAACTTTCTCAGCGAAATCATAGCATTTTTTCCTTTGCTTCCTGCCAAAGGAGCTCCATCTCGTCAATAGACATATCCTCCAGCCTCTTTCCCATCTCCTTAGCCCTTCTCTCCATATACCTGAACCTCTTCTCAAACTTCTCGTTGGCCTTAGAAAGGGCAAGCTCCGGGTTTACTCCTAAGAACCTCACCAAGTTAATCGCCATAAAGAGTAGGTCTCCCGCTTCCTCCTCAAGCTTCTCTCTATCCCCCTTCTTTAAAGCCTCTGAGAGTTCCTCTATCTCCTCCTCCATCTTCTCCTTTATACCTTCAAAGTTTTCCCAGTCAAAGCCTACCTTTACTGCCCTCTTCTGGAGCTTATAAGCCCTCTCCCAAGCCGGTAGGGACTGGGGGATACCGTCAAGGAGGGAATCCTTCTTCTTCCCTTCCCTCTCCTTAAACTTGTCCCACTCCTTTAAGACGTCCTCCGACGTCTTTATGTCCTTTCTATCCCCAAAGACGTGGGGATGGCGAAAGACGAGCTTCTTGGCTATGGCATCAACAACATCGTAAATGTCAAAGTGGCCACTCTCTTTTGCTATCTGGGAGTGAAAGACTACCTGAAGGAGTAAATCGCCGAGCTCTTCCTTCAGGTTATCAGGGTTTCCCTTCCTTATGGCGTCAACGGTTTCATAGGTCTCCTCTATCAGGTAGGGAACGAGGCTCTCGTGGGTCTGCTTCCTATCCCAAGGACACCCTTGGGGAGACCTCAGTTTTTCCATTATCTTTACCAAATCCTCAAAAGAGTACCTCTTCACCTCAGAACCTCCGGTTTAAGAAAGGTATTTTAAATTTAGGGAACAGAGGAATTTAAAGAGAAGCAGGAAATTAAACTTAAAATCTCTCTATAATGGGTTGAGCCTTTGAATCCTTAAACTTGGTTACGTTTTTTACAACGAG